>JAFSWU010000241.1 GCA_017444365.1 Prevotella sp. | reverse complement strand
TCTCACGGCTGCCGATGGCACGTCCGCCGTGGGGGTCGAACTTGTCACGGATGGCTTTCATCTCCAGCATGTGTTCGCGCGAGATGCTCTCGTTGCCACTCTCATAGAAGAGAATCGAGGGGTTGTTGCGGTTGTAGATGATGGCATCGCGCATCAGTTCCGTACGCTGATTCCAACGGGCACCCTCCACGTCCTTCTCGGCATCACCTGCGGGCATTGCCTGGATGAGTCCCACACGGTCGCACGACTCAATGTCCTGCTTCCATGGAGTGACGTGCATCCAACGGACGAGATTTCCTCCCGACTCCACCATCAGACCGTTGCTGTAATCGCTCAACCATGCTGGAACAGAAATGCCCACACCTGGCCATTCATTGGAAGTGCGCTGGGCATAGCCATGAACCATCAGACAGCGGTCGTTGAGCCATATCTTGCCTTCCTTGAACTCTGTCTTGCGGAAACCAGTGCGAGTTATAACCTCATCGAATTCCTGGCCGTTTTCTATAAGATATGTCTCAACAGTATATAGGTAACCATAGCCCCACGACCAGAAACGTAAATCGTGGGCTGTGTTTGCCGCCGAAAGAACACGGGTTTCACCAGGTTGCAATGTAACGACTGGCGACATCGTGGAAACCTTCATCTTTCCTTCTGGGTCACGCACAAGCATTCCCATTCTGAAGGTACGAGGTTTTGTGTCTTCATTCTTCACCTCCGACTCAGCATGGATGGTGGCATAGCGTTTGGCTATGTCGAAGTCCGTAGCATAGACGTAGGTTCCTGTTGTGCCGAGGTTGGAATAGAGCGGCAGCGTCTGATAGAGTTTGTCCGTCACGTGCAGGAACACGTTCTTGGGTATTCCACCGTAGTTGGCATTGAAGTTCTTGTCGTTCCACTGATAGCGGCTCTCATGCTTGCGTGAGCGGTAGTTCCAGCTATTGTCGCAGCGCACGGCCAGCACGTTCTCACCCTCCTTGATATAGGGAGTGAGGTCGAAACCGCAAGCCATGACACCGTTCTCGCTGAATCCCAGATGATGCCCGTTCAGGTAGAAGTCAGCCCCCTGACGCACACCTTCGAATTCGATGAAGAACTTAGAAACTTTGAACTTTGAACTTTGAACATTGAACTCTTTGCGGTACCAAACGATGGTGTCTGTCAAATCCACAATATCCTTGCGGAAAGCCTCATCGCCATTGAATGCATAGGGAAGAGTAACAAGTTTCCACTGACTGTCGTCGAACGATGCGTTAACAGCCTCGGGGAAATCTCCCACACACAATCGCCAGTCGGCATTGAAGTTGAGCTTTGCTCGACCTTTTCTCGCCTTGGCATAGTCGAAGCGAGCTTCACTCTGCTCATATGGCTTATCGAAAACGTTGAGCTTCTGCCGCTCCACTGCCTGCGTGCCAACGGCAAACGCCAGCAATAAACAACCTATCAAGAATCGTCTCATACCTTATTTTATGATGATCTTCTTTCCGTTCTGGATATAGATTCCATTCTTTGGATTCTGCACACGGCGACCACTGAGGTCATAATATGCACCAGCCCGATTGTCTTGAGAATTGTAAATGGATTCAATGCCTGTGGGGTCTGCCACGATGCGGAGAATACCGTCGGAAGCCAGCAGGCTGTAGTCCCAAACGTATCCTTCGAGGGGGATGGCGGGCTCGAAGACAGGTGTACCGATGAGGGTAATCGACCCTGTACCCGAGATTACCCTATAGTTGGTGTCGGGCTGCCAGTCGCCGGAAAGACGTATCATCTGGAAGACAGGATTACTCAGTGTAGCATGTCCGTTCACTTTCAGCACATCCACACTATTGGCACGACCGCGAACTCGCATGACACCATTATTCTGGACGGTGAGGTTACCAGTGATGGTGAGTGTACCGATGGCTGTACCAACAGGTTTGCCTGCTCCGATGGTTCCACCCTTGTTGACGGTGATGCCGGCGGTTGTACCGGTTCCGATGACCATACCGCCATTGGCTACGGTGACCAAAGCCGACGTGGTAGCCGTGGTGTTCTCAAGGCTTACAACACCCGCATAGACATTCACCTTACCAGTGCTCTTACCTGTGAGTGAGAGTGCGCCGTCGCCATATTTGTTCAGCGTTGCGTTGGAGCCGATGATGCCTGCAAAGGTAGTGTTGGTTCCCAGATAGCCCACGTTCCAGATACTGGTAGCGAGCTGGGCATCTGCGGCTGTGCTGACGAGGGCCCCAATCTTATGCGTCAGGCTGGTTTCCGTACCGCTTTGGCTCTGCACGCCAACAGCATAAACACCACTTTCCAAGGTAAAAGTACCCTTCTGCAGGTTCATGCCAGTGGTCAGGCGGAACTGTCCGCTGGTGGGATTGAGCACACCCTCGAAGTTCGAAAGGTTTGTAGAGAAGTCGCCGCGTACGTATGGGAAACTGATTTTCACCGTTCCTTCGCCAGCGAGCGAACCTTCAATTTTACAACGTTGACCAGTACTGAGGGTCAGGGTCTTGCCTTTCGCCACCGTGATGGCGTTGTCGAGTGTAGGAACGGCACCTGTCGAGTTGTTGTTGAACACCCGGATGGTGGCATTGCCAGTCACATCAATCTTCGAACCGCTCCTTCCCAAGGTGGCGTTCCATGCTCCCTGCGAGAGCGTTCCAGCCTCGAGGATGGTTCCTGCATATCCGTTGGCTCCTCCATAGTTCAGGTTCAGCTGTCCGTTACCGCGCTTCACCAGCACTCCCTTGCCCGACAAGGCCGACTGCAAGGTTGTGGTGCTGTTGCTGGGAACATTGATGGCGGCAGTATCTGTCAGTACCACGCTGCGGTCTGTTGCCGCATTAGAATGGTTGACAACCAGTTCGGCCTTGCCAATCTCGATGGTCGTGCCAGCTCCCAGGCAGCTCTCCAAGCCTTTGTTCTCCATGTTCTTCACCTTGATGATACCACCATTGAGAATGGTCTTGCCGGTATAGTCGCTTTTGGTAGCATTGATGACCAGGGTACCGGTTCCGTCCATCACAAGATTGCCTGTTCCGCTGAAACCGCCGTCGCCGCTGATGGTATAAGAACCAGTTGTATGGGTGAAGCGAACACCGCCCGTCACCATTTTATCGGTCAGGAAGACGTTGCGCTGCGCAGCCTCTTCCGGGAATACCACGGCATCGCCCGATACGAAAGTCGTAGGCTCTTCGTTCACGGTAAAGTTAGCGGTCTTGTAATCCCAGATGCCGCTCTGAGTTCCAGTCCATGTTACATCCGTCAGCGGATCACGGGTGTCGTTGATGACCAGTACGAGGTATTTGCCATCGCGCACCACGAGGTCGTAGTTGATACCTTCCAGGCCACGAACCGCAAGCTTGGTCACGTCGCAGGTCAAGGTGCCTGTACACTGAGCCAGCAGGCATTCTCCCGCAGCCTTATCCTCGAAATTGATGGTGATATAGTTGGTTCCCGTGAAGGTAAGGTCTCCTTCCACGGAGAGATAGCTCGTTCCCTTTGCGTCGATTTCCAGATATACATCGCCTGGCAGCGTCATGCTCTTTTTCGAAGTCATGGGGTTGCCCAGCTTCAGACGGCATCCCTCATAATTGAGTGCTCCCTCGAAGGTGATGGTGTCTGTCAAGGTTACTTGTCCGGCCAGTGTGCCTTTGGCGCGCAGTTCCACGGGGCCGGCGATGGCACCATTGACGTGGAGTGTTCCCTCGCTGATGAGGATGGTTCCCGTGGTGTTGAGGTTACCGTTGAAGACGGCTGTTCCCAACTGCGACTTGAAGATATTGCCCGTTCCACCGATGTTTCCTGAGAAGCTGTAGTCCTTGCCCTTGGGGTTCATCAGATAGGTGGCGGCAGGTTGTACGTCGCCAGTGATTTGAATGACGTTAGCGTTATCGCCTGAGATGTCAAAGATGACACTCTTGCCATTGGCAAAGTCGAGGTTGCTGGTCTGGTCGTATGAGGAGAATCCTGTTGCTCCTATGCTCCAGGCACCGTTCACATATCGGAGGTCGGTTTCCATCACGGGAGGGAGTGGCGGCAACGGCATTCCGACACCCAGATAGAACGAGGTGTTGGGGTGCTGGTAGTAGCCGCGGGTGGTGCAGTCGAGGCGATAGTGAGGATCCTGCTGCAGGCAGTAGATGCTGTAGTCGGTGGACAGGTTTGTGGTATAGCCCGTGAGTCCCGTGCTGTGGTCAGCACTCTGCTTGGCCAGTATCACCTCCTCGCGCCAGTCGCCTACGATGTCGCCCATGAAAGCCGGACGTGTACCCGTGCCGCCCATCGTTCCCCATCCGGATTCGCGAGAGAACTCAATCAGGCGTGCCTTTCCTCTCACCGTTGTCACGTTCATGTTGGTGCCCCAGCCGCTTCCTCCGGGTGAACTGAGCTCCTCGCGCAGCAGGTCGCCGTTCCACCAGAATCCTTCGAAGCAGGTTGAGATGCCCCATTGCGTGCGGGTCTCGCCTGTTCCGTTGCCCTTGCAGTCGTAGATGTAGTCATCGGTGAAGCTGTAAATCTCATACCCCTTGTGTCTGGGGTCGATGTCCATGCAGGCGCCGCGTCCCACGTCATATACGCTGGGCAGGTACCACTCTTTGATACGTTCACCTGTAGCAGGGTCGTAGAGCAGCTGTCCAAGCAGGGCACTCTGCTGGATTGCATAAACCTCCATTCCAGGACGGTCAGGGTCTATGTCACTCAGGATAAAGCGGTCGCCGTGTCCAATGCCCGGACTCTGGAACCAGCCAGTAAGGGGATTGAGGTTGTACCCTCCCTGAACCATCTCGTCGCGTCCATCGCCATCCACGTCAGCCACGCGAAGCATGTGGAACTCTGCCGGCCAGGGGCGTTTGTCGTTGCGGCTCCAAGTGGCGGTCTGATGCCAGTTCGATGCTTTTCCTGCAGTCCAGTTATATCCCCAGCTGAAGACATAGTTGTGATGGGTCTTGTTGTTATCGCGGTCGAGGCACTCCATGACCAGTGACGGATGGATGCCGTCGAGGTAGCAGATGGAGAAGTGGCCGTCCATGGCGGCATAGCCGTCGCTCATGTAGTCGCCGCGGTTGGTGCGCGTATAGTGGTCGCTGCCGTCGGTCACCTTGCTGTAGTCGAGCTCACTGCAAGCAATCTCTGCGCCAGTTGCTCCGTCGATGACCGACACATAGAACGGACGGTTTCGCGAGGTCTGCGAGCGGTAGTCAACAATGCCGTCGCCATCGACATCGGGCACAGAGCTTCCCATGGCATATTTACCCCAGGTCTCGTTCTGCTTGTCCCAGAAGCGGGTGCCGTCGCTGGCGCGTATCATCACCTCGCACTTGCCGTCGCAGTTGATGTCGTATGCCACCACCATGTCGTTCTGTCCTGCACAGATATTCACGTTGGGACCCATATCTACTGTCCAGAGCAGGGTGCCGTCGAGCTTGTATGCCTGAATCTTATGGCTTGTCGTAGCCGTGTTTTCCTCGTTGTCGCTCTCGCTACCACTGGCAGCTCCGGCAAAGAGGCGATCTACCACAATGGCATCCACCTCACCGTTTCCGTTCAAGTCCATCGGCCATACGAACTTGGTGCGGTAGTCATTTCGTTTGATGACGGTATCGTCGAAGTCGAAGTCAAACCACACGTTATCCCAGGCACGGGTCTTATACAGGAACGGATTGCTGATTTCGCCCTCCACCCCGTTGATGATGGCACTGACGGCATATTCGGTATTGTCCGCCAGGGAAGAAATGGTGTAGTTGGTTTTAGTCAGCGGAGCGGAATTGATTTTTGTATAGTTCGCACTTCCTGCACTCCGTCTGTAGAGGTTGTAGGTGGTTCCTTCGGGTTCCTGTGCCAGTTTGCGCCAGGAAATCAAAGAACCGCTGCCGCCGTCACCTGTGCGGTTGGTTCCACTGCGTTTTACTGCTACGACGCCGCGCCCCATCTTTTGCTGCAGGCGCTGTGCAATCGTTGTCAAGGGCAGGAGTATCATCGCTGCCACAAAGAAACATTTGATAGCTTTCATTTGATTATATTTTAGTAAATTATTTCGGTTGCAAAGTTCGCTACAATTAATGAATTTGCCTAAAAACCTCGTCGCAGAAAATGAGAAAATCGTTGCAAAGTGCCTATTTCACGTAGTCTTTGGGCAGCACGCCATACTTTTCCTTGAAACATTTCGTGAAATAGCTGGCGTAGGAAAAGCCCACCAAGTCAGCTATTTCATTCACGCTATGCGAGGTGGTGCGGAGCAGATGGGCGGCCCGCTCCAACCGCTGGTTACGGATGTATTCGGTGGGGGTCTGCCCTGTGATGGCCCGCATCTTGCGATGGAGGTTGGCACGACTCATGCAGAGGTCGCTTGCAAGAGCATCCACCGAATAGTCGGAGTCGATCATGTGGGTCGATACGGCAGCGGCGGCCTTGTCGAGGAACTCCTGGTCGGCCACGGGGAGAAGAGCCTCGCTTGAATCATGAGAACCTTCTGAAGGGTGAATTGAAGTTATCACCCCAACAATCACCATGACCGCAGCTATCACCCACAGCCACGTATGCTCATACCACAGCGCAGGACGCGCCAGCGTCAGCACCGTTGCAGGGGCACTCCAGCGTCCGAAGTTGTCTGTGGCACGGACTTGAAGCCGGTTGTTCCCTGCGGGCAGATGGGAGAATTTCACCACGTGCTCGCCTTCGGGCATCTCTGTCCACTCATCGTCGTTGTCCAGTCGATAGGCGAACTGCACCTGCTGGGCATGTTCAAAATCGAGGGTGGAGAGGTGAACCTCCACGTAATCGATGTTAGAAGGCAGCGAGAAGACTTGATTTCCGTAGGTCATCAGTTGTTTCTCGCCGTTCACCACGCAAGCGGTGACAACAGGCTTGACGTTGGCGGTTGTTGTGTCTTTCATCAGTCTCAGTGTGCGCAAGTTGAGCATGCTCACGCCATTGATGCCTTCTGACAACAGCAAAGCCGTGTCACCCTGCAACTGGAGCTGCCGAAACCGCTTGTCATCCGAAAGCGTAGTCAGCCTCCCCTCTTTCCACTGGCAGATGCCACGCGCCCTGCTGAGCAGGTAAAGCGTGTGCGACGGTTCTGAATAGGCCATGCTGCGCACTTTGTCCAAGTCGCCCTGCAGCAGCCTCATCTGCTGCCCGTCATAGTGGTAGAGTGCATGATAGGTGCCGATATAGAAGGACTCCCTGCCGTTCTCGCCCTGTCTGAAGGGAATTCTCGCCCAGGAAAGCACGGTGGTGTCGTTGGCGGGAGCCAGGCTTCTCGCCACGGAGTCGAGCATATGTTTCGTTGTTTGGTCGTTGGGGAGATGGGTGGTTGGGGAGGTGGGATAGTCGCTCCATTGCCCATTGACCATGGACCATTGACCAAGAATCTTTTTCAGCCGGATGGCGCCGCCATTCCACAGTCCTACCCAAAGCGAGCTGTCAGAATCAAAGCAAAGCTGCATCACGCTGCGGTTCTTGCCCTCCCATGTCATCGCAAACCGCTCCATCACTTCTGCCTTGGCAGAGAGGTGGAACAGCTGGTTGCGATAGCTCAGCCACACGCTGCCGTCGGCTGCCGACAGCATGCAGGAGACGCGCTTGTCGGCCAGTTCGTTGCCTTCGCGTGCCTTCACCACAATGGGGTGTACCGTATAGTCGCTTTTGCGCAGGATGTATGCTCCCTCCTTCGTGCCGAACCAGATTTCCGCACGAGCTCTCTGCTCGGTCATGCAAAGCACATCATTGCTACGCAACAGGTCGGGATGCTGACGGTCGCTGCGAAAGGCTGCCGTCTCGTATCCGTCGAAACGGCACAGCCCCGTTCCCTTGCCTCCATACCAACGGAAGCCCTCCTCATCCAGAAGACTGCATACTGCCTCCCCGACATTCTGCCCCTGCATGGTCAGACAAGCCGCCCATGCCAGCAGAACAAGGAATACAGTCTTCGGTGGTCTCATTACGACGATGTCGTACGTTGTCCTGTGCCTTTACTTCTCTTCCGCGATGACGATAACGGCACGGTTGTCGTCGTTGTTCTTAAACGGCTGAATGGTGTCGCCCTTGGCATCGGTCACGATGCGGGTGGCAGGGATGCCGCGCTTCACCAGTTCCTGCTTCACGGCAGCTGCGCGACGCTCAGAGATGCGCTGGTTAACCTGTGCGCTACCCGTGCCCTTGTCGGCATATCCAGTCAGCGCGATGGTGGCATTCGGGTGGTTCTTCGCCCATGTTGCCACTTCGTTGACAACGGCCTGCTGCGAGGCATCGAGCTGTGAGCTGCCCAACTTGAAGCTGACGGTCTGTGTGCTCTTGGCGGGAGCGGGCTTCTGCGGTTCCACGACGGGGGCCGGCTTTGCCTTCTCAGCCTTCTCCTCGGCTACGACGGGCTTGGCCACTGCCGAATGCGACAGGTCGCTCTCGTAGGTGTCCTGGGCGAGAGCGGCAGAGTTGGGGGCTACATGCTGCTTTTTCTTGCCGCCGAACTTATACGACAGGCCAGCCATGACGTATGGCCAAGCCTTCTGCTTGGTGCCGCTGGTGCCATATTTGTTGGAAACCAGGTGATAGCCTCCCTCAACCAAAAGACCGATGCGGTGCGAAAGGGCCACGTCTAACTGTCCGCCCAAACGGATGTTGGGTGACACTTCCTCTTCCGAATTATCCAAAAGGACCTTGTTCGCCTGACTGTACTTCGTCTTGACATACTGCAAGCCGAAGCCGCCAAGCAAAACGAGATTGACAGGACGGTCGTAGCGGGGATTGACAAAATTGAAGATGCTGAACAACAGGTCAACGTTACCGCCATAGAAACGGGTCTTCACATCGCGCTCGGAGATGGGATTACACTGGTTCCATCCCCATCCGTTGGCCTGCACGCGGGCACCAATGGCCGGTGTGAAATAAGCACCGAGTGAGATTGCTCCCATGGGAGCCCATTTACGCTTGACACCTTCCTGAAGGAACGACCGGGTTGCCCCACCCTGCACACTGATAAACGGGCGAATGCCCTCATCATCCATTGTCTGCGCTGCCACATTCATGCAGAATGCACATGCAATCGCGGCAACAAAAAATCTCCTGATTGATTTCATATTCTTATGGTTTTATTGTTTATGTTTGCAAATTTAGCTTAACTTTGTGAAAAAACAAAATAAATGATGAGTTTTTTTAGGAACAACACAAAAGCCGGCGGGTTCCCAAGCAGGCAGAAGGAAGCCATCTTGTATGAAAAATTCATCGAAAATTAAGACTTATTAACGAGGTGTTTTAGCGGCGAATAAAGGGGACTGAAATGTAAAAGCATAGCTTTGGGAATGCAGAACATTGTTCCAAAGTTGCTAAAGCTATGCTTTTAGACCCCTCAAAGCACTGCTTTCCGGTCGTCAAAGCTTAGCTCTATAGAGATGAAAGCTTAGCTTTGTCGAGCTAAACCCAAAGACTTTAGGCCATCAAACCTTAGCTTTTTCAAATCAAGGAATCAGGAGCGAAGGTCGAAAAACTCAACGCAAACTGGAAGATACTGAAAATCAGTAAATTACAAAGACACGCAAAACTCGCGTATTTTCGACTCCATGGAGGGGTGAACGAAAATACGCGAGTTTTGAGAATCTACTTGTCAAAACATTTCATCATGTTTTCTTACATGCCGGGTGCCGACACGATGACGAAGGCAGCGGTGTTGTTATAGCCTGCCGGCAAGGCGAAGCTGACGCCATCCTTGGTAAGCGTGCTGCCACCCAGTGCCGACTGCTTTTCGTAGGTCTTATAGTTCTGGCTTCCTGTAGTGAGAGCCACGGTCTTGCCTCCTACGCCCATGATGGTTCCGCCCTTCACGATGAGGTCGTGGTCGGTCTTGAACGTGGTGGCCTTCGAATCAACAACGGCCGAATAGACCTCGCCTCCGGTGATGTTGATATTACCATCGGCCTTGATGCCCTGGGGCTTCGAGTCGAGGTCGCTGTTGTACTTATAGCGGGCACCCGTGGTGATGACGGTCATCTTTCCTCCCGTCACCATGATATGATCGGCAACGTTCAGTCCCTTGCCGCCAATACCTGTGCCGGTGAGCGTAACCTGACCGCTGGAAAGGGTAAACGTTCCGTTGGTCTTCAGGGCTGAGGAGCTGGAGATGTCGGCCTCGGTTGTGTCATAATAGGCTTTGCCCGATGCGGTGATAGCTACGGTTGCACCTGCCACCACGACTGTTGAGTCGGCTTTCAGTCCCTTGGCAGCATCACCTGTAGAGCTGATGGTCAGCGACCCGCCGTTGAGGAATGCAAAGCCGTTGTTCTCATAGTCGGCCTTGGTTCCCTTCGACTCGCCCTTGAATCCCAGGTCGATGCCGTCGCCAGCAGCGGTGATGTTGACAGTTCCGCCGTCCATGCGGAAGTATTCGCTCAAGTGGAATCCGTCGCTGACGGCATTGGAGACGGTGATAGTGCCACTGGAAACAATCATGTGCTCATCGACCGAGAGGGCATGCTTGGTGTTGCCGGCGATGGTGAGCGAGCCCGAGCCGCTGAACGTGGGATGACCATCGATGTAGAAACAGGCGTTATGCGAACCGCCTGCGGCATCGGCCAGGCTGTTGGTACCGACCAAACTGATGCCCAAGGCCTTGCCATCCTCAATGTCGATGGCAGCACCGCTGGCACTTGTCAGCGAGAGATTGTTCAATACGAAGTTGGCTTTGTAGTCGCCGTCCATATAGAACGAGCCGCTCGTGGAGCTTCCGCTCAGTGTGTAGGTGACTTCCTGCTGCAGGTCTGCCGACTGTACAATGCTCACAACAGCCCCATTTACGGAAGCTGTCATATAACGGGCCACGTTACCGGCAATGGTCACAGCTGCGCTATTGCCATTATAGACAACGCTCACAGTGTTGTCGGCAACCGACTCGCTGGTCACCTCCATGCTTGTCACGTCGCTGAGGTTGTAGGTCACTCCCTCTATCGTCAGCTTCGTACCGTCGGTGAACGTCATGTCGCCCGTATGGGCAGAGGAGTGAACGTAGGATACACTCCCCGCGTTGACCTTCATCGACTGCGACGTAGCACCCAAGGCTGAGAACCAGACCGCTATGACACAGGCTACGATTCTGATGGTATTCATTTTACAACGATTTTAGCAGTTTTGTCACCTTGCTTAATAATATAGACGCCACGTCCCATCTTCTGAACGTCAAGTGCGTTGGAAACCTTGCCCTTGGCCACACCGTCGATGGTATAGACACTCAGTTCGCCTGCTTCCGCAACTGTCTTGGCACGCTCTACTGAGGTGGCCGTCTGAGTAAAGAACATCTTGCTCAGTTCGCTCAGAGCAAGCGTTGTGGTCGTTCCATTCTGCTCGGCAATCATCGTTCCGTTGGAGAATGTCAATTTCAAACCTGTAGCCACAAACGACTGCTCGGTGCCGTCTTGCTTCTGGACTGTCAAGAAACCATAGTCAATGGCGAATCCCTCTGCTACAAACATAAACATGAATGCGAGAATTGTCAATACTTTCTTCATAACAAATTGAAATAATAATGATTTGGCAGCAAAGGTACGAAAAAGAGTGCATTATGCAAAAGAAACACCTTGTTTTTTCACAAATAATAAGTATTCAGCGTTTCACTTACAAACGTTTCATCCAATTTCCGCGCCAGATGCGTACAAGGAAAAGCAAACCGCGGAAACCCAGTTCCACCGCCATGGCGAACCACACGCCCTGCAAGCCGTAGTCGCGAGCAAGCCATGCAGCAAACGTCAGGCGCACACACCACATGGAGAGCAGGTTGAGCAGAGCCGGACGGAAGGTGTCGCCGGCACCCACACACACGCTGTAGCCCACGATGGAAGCAGCGAACATGGGCTCGGCAAAGGCCTCTATGCGCAAGGCAGAAACACCCAGCTGGCGAATCTCTTCCACAGGAGTCATCAGCCCCATCATCTCAGGCGCGAAGACATACATCACCACACCCATGAACGCCATGACAAACATGCCCAGCCCGATGGTCATCCATGCAAACGACCGACAGAGATCCAAACGGCCGGCACCCCTACTCTGCCCTACAAGCGTGGTGGCAGCCTCGCCAATACCATAGCCTGGCATGTAGCAGAGACTCTCGGCGGTGATGGCAAACGTGTTGGCAGCGATGGCAAAGTTGCCCAATGGTGCCACAATCATCGTACTCACCACCTGTGCGCCTCCCATCAGCACCGACTGGAATGCCATCGGCACGCTGATTCTGACTGCCTGTCGGATATAACTGCCCACAAAGACAAAGGGCTCCTGCACGCGGCGGAGTGAAAGAATGGATGAGCGGATGAAGGCCATCCACGACTGCACAAGGGCTGTGATGAGATAGGCCAACGCCGTTCCCAGCGCAGCTCCCGTCACGTAAAGGCCTGCGCCTGGAATAGTAACCGTCATGCCCAGGAGCGTCACTTCGCGCGTGGGGAAGATGAGCAGGAAATTCAACACCATGTCGAGCACGCAAAGCACCACGCTCAGCGTGCTGGCAATGCGCATGCTACCTTCGCACTTCAACATGGAGGCTGCCAGATTGTTGAACTGCATACAGGGAATGGCCAGTGCGAAAATCAGGAAGTAACGGCTGGCATCGGGCGCAATGTCGGCCCCACCACCCAACCAGTAAGGAAGGCGCGGAGAAATGAGCAAGGCAATGGTCATCAGCAGTAAGCTCATACACGCACTACCCAACAGCCCGTGGCGCACCACCTGACGGGCTTTCTTGAAGTCGTTGGCACCAATGAAATGAGCCACTTGCACAGAAAAACCCATAGACGTAGCACCTGCCAGACCGCCAAACAGCCACAGCGTGCTCTCAACCAAGCCTATGGCCGCTGGTGCCTCGGCACCCAGGCTGCCAACCATCGCCTGGTCGATGAAGAACATCATCACATTGGTAATCTGAGCGAGAATGGAAGGTATGCTCAATCCGATGATCAGATTGAGTTTCTCACTACCCGACATGGGTCTTCCCTCACGTATGGCAGCCAACAATATGTCGCTCTTCTTCTGCTTGGACATGCTAATTGGGAGTGCAAAGGTAATCAATAAAATCGGAAAAACAACAGAAATACAAAAGAAAACCCTATAAAAACAAACGGGCAACTGCATCACTGCAATTGCCTGTCTTGATATCCAATATTCTATGTTTTCTCCTATTGAATGTCATCCTTTACACAATCTTTTCTTTTACCTTAAATCAAACTAACAACCTATCAAAAAAAATCAATCTTTAACCTTAAATGTCTAACTAATACCTTTGAATGTATAATCTTAACAAATCAATCTATCCTTACAATCTTTTTACTCTTTTAGGACTCTACCCAGAGTATATGTCTCGAATGTTTTTTCCTTTTGACGTTGCAAAGGTAAGCATGTTTGCGCACACAACAAAACATTTCGTAACTTTTTTATCGTAAAATGTTCTATTTTTGATGTATATCAAGAACCTTTTGCGATTACCAATAAGAATGAAGGTACATCTTATAGATTAATGTGGAATAAGCGGGTATGCTGCCAGAGGCCGACGTGCCGTACCCCAAGGCATAGGGAACATATACCAACCAGTAGTCGCCTGGGTGCATCTGCTGCAAAACGGTCTGCCAACCTTCAACGACGTTAGAGACGGCAAAAGAGGCCGGACGGGCGGTAGCCAGGTCGAAGTCGCCATAATACGACTTGTCGAAGACATAACCGTCGGGGAAATTGGCTGAAGGCAACAGGCGTCCTTCGTAGGAAACCTTAACCGAGTCGGTGAAGTGGGGCATCCCCTTGTCTGTGGAGCCGCTCTTCAGAACCTTGACAACCACAAACTTGTTGTAGGTGTTGGCCAAAGAATCCACCAACGACCACTTCTTCAGCACTTTCCATTCTGTGCTGCCGCTTTGCTCATAAAGCATGGCTTCGTCGCAGAGGCTACTGTAAAAAGTTTCGTTGGTCTGCTGCCAGTTGGCGAACTCTTCCACGCTATCGTCGGTCTCACTGCACGAAACCGTCAGAAACAACAAAACAAAGAGGTGAAGAGGCAACAGCCTCATCACACTCTTCACCTTATTATATATATACACGTTCATATTCTTTCGTTTTACCACCTGTTGTCCCAGCCCGATGATGGCTTGGCCTTCAGGCTTTTACTGTAGTTTCTTGAGCAGACTGGTAATGGCAACCTGATCCTCGATGATGCCGCGAAGTTCGCTGACGGGCACACGCTTCTGCTCCATGGTGTCGCGGAAACGCAGGGTCACACAGTTGTCATTGAGCGTGTCGTGGTCAACGGTCACGCAGAACGGCGTTCCGATAGCATCGTGACGGCGATAGCGCTTTCCGAGAGAATCCTTCTCCTCGTAGTGGGTGTTGAAGTGGAACTTCAGTTCATCCACAATCTCGCGAGCCTTCTCGGGCAGACCATCTTTCTTCACAAGTGGGAATACGGCACACTTCACAGGAGCCAACGGAGCAGGCAGGCGAAGCACAACGCGCGACTCGCCGTTCTCCAGTTTCTCTTCCTGATAAGAATGACACATGATGCTGAGGAACATGCGATCGACACCAATGGAGGTCTCAATGACATAGGGAACATAGTTCTCGTTGGTCTCGGGGTCGAAGTACTTGATGTTCTTGCCTGAGTATTTCTCGTGCTGCGACAGGTCGAAGTTTGTGCGGCTGTGGATTCCCTCCACCTCCTTGAAGCCAAAGGGCATCTTGAACT
>JAFSWU010000240.1 GCA_017444365.1 Prevotella sp. | reverse complement strand
GGCATGGGAAACATTGAGCGCGGAGGTGCTACGAGTGGATTGCCACGCGCATTGGAAGGTGCCCGATATTATGCTCAATGGGCGGGAGCACCCTACAATGTTTACAGTTCGAAAGAAGGAACCGATGACTATAAGGACGACATCAATGTGCGCTCTTACATGACCAACTGGCTTGCCGGCAACTCTCCCTATGTCCCCAATACCGATGGCAAACGGGTTCCTATAGAACTGTCGCTGGCCATCCATAGCGATGCCGGCTATGCTCCCGACGGCTATTCGCTCATCGGTTCGCTGGCCGTATGCACAACCGGCACCAACGACGGAGTGTTTGCTTCTGGTGCCTCAAGAACAATGTCCTACGACTTGGCCGAATCGCTGCTCAACAACGTCACACAAGACCTAAGCCGACTTTATGGTCGGTGGGAACGACGCTATCTATGGGACCGCAACTACTCCGAGACACGTTGCCCTGAAGTGCCGTCGGCGATTTTTGAGACCTTGTCGCATCAGAACTTCCCCGATATGGTGTATGCACAAGACCCCAATTTCAAGTTCAATCTGGCACGGGCCATCTACAAGACCGTAGCCAGGTTCATCAACGACAAGCACGGTCGCCCAACCACCATTCAACCCCTTGCACCCGTCAACTTCCGCGTGGATGTTGCCGACAACGGGAAAGCTCATCTGCAATGGAGCGGTGTGGCAGACGCTTTGGAACCATCGGCCACCCCCACCTCTTTCAACATCTATACCGCCATTGGCAACAACGGATTCGACAACGGACAGAACGTACGCTCCAACTCGGTAACGATGGAGCTGGTGCCCGATGTGCAATACAACTTCCGCATCACGGCTGTCAATAAGGGCGGCGAGAGCTTCCCCTCGGAACAGCTCTCTGTTGTATGGCATGGAGCTGGTGCTCCCAAGGTGCTGGTAGTCAATGGCTTTCACAGACTTTCTGCCCCCGCTGTGCGCAACAACGGAGTCTCTCAGGGGTTCGACCTAAACGAAGATCCAGGTGTCAGCTACGGATTGACTGAAGGATGGGCTGGCGCACAACAATGCTTCGACACCTCGGCCATGGGCATCGAGGGAGAAGGCGGTTTGGGCTTCGGTGGCAACGAGTTGGCAGGACATTTTGTGGCAGGCAACGACTTCAGCTACGTGAAAGAGCATACCGAGGCCATAGCCTCCGCGAAGAAATACACCATCGTGAGCTGTTCATCGAAAACCATAGAAAACGGGCAGGTAGATCTCAGGAAATATGACTGTGTTGACTTGATACTGGGTAACGAGAAATTCATGTCGCATCAATTGAAACCCTATAAGACATTCTCCACGCTCATGCAGCAGAAACTGTGTGAATACACACAGCATAACGGTCGCCTCCTGGTGAGTGGATCATACATTGGTAGCGACATGCGCACGGAAACCGAACAACAGTTTCTTCAGAACGTGCTCAAACTGTCGTATGGAGGAAACGAGCGTGACAACAAAGATGAGCACGTGACGGGACTCGGCAAGCAGTTCCACCTCTATCGCACGCTCAACAAGTATCATTACGCATGTACGTCGCCCGACATCCTCAATCCCCTCCAACCCGCCTTCTGCGCCATGCAGTACGGCGATGGTCTGAGTGCGGGCATCGCTTACAACGGAACCGACTACAAGCTGTTTGTCACAGGATTCCCCATCGAGTGCATCAAAGAACAACAGTTGCGCAACACCGTCATGAGAGGCATCGTAGCCTTCCTGCTGAAGTAAAATCGTAAATCGTAAATCGTAAATAGTAAAATAGTAAAATAGTCCAATAGTTAAGTATGTATAAAATACAGGCAAACGCTTCGGGTACCCGCAGCATTGAGGTTTCCGAAGAACATCTTCAAACCATCGAGAAATATGCATTGCTGAAAGACCTCATCGACAGCAATGGATTCATAGACGAAGGAGTGCTCGACAAGTTGAAGTTCAATGTGCGCTCCATCCTGGAGTCGCAGGAAACGGGCGACAAGGCATTGCTCGACCTGTGCTTAGACGTCATCTATAATGCAAACATGAAGGCCTTCGGACTTCATCAACTTGTACTCTGCTATATTGCATGGAAGGAGAAAACAGAGTCCAACTAACCGACTTCCTGCCTACTACCAAGAAGGAGTGTATGCTCCGTGGCTGGGACGAACTCGACATCATCCTCTTTTCGGGCGATGCCTATGTAGATCATCCCTCCTTTGGAGCAGCCGTCATTGGGCGCACCTTGGAAGCAGCCGGCTATCGCGTGGCCATCGTACCACAACCCGACTGGCACGGCGACTACCGTGATTTCAAGAAGCTCGGACGGCCGCGCCTCTACTTCGGCATTGCACCAGGATGCATGGACTCTATGGTGAACAAGTACACCGCAGCGCGCCGGCTTCGCAGCGAGGATGCCTATAGTCCTGACGGCCGCCACGACTGTCGCCCTGAGTACCCCACCATTGTCTATACACGCATTCTGAAGCAACTCTACCCCGATGTGCCCGTTGTGTTGGGAGGCATCGAGGCGAGCATGCGACGGCTCACACACTACGACTACTGGCAGGACACGCTGCGCAAGTGCATTCTCTGCGACAGCGGTGCCGACATCATCGTTTACGGAATGGGAGAAAAGCCCATTCTCCGCATCGCTGAGGAACTGGAGAAGGGACGCCCCATACAAAGCATCAAGGAGATACCTCAAACCGTGTTCCTCGCCAAGCAACAGGATATTCCACGCGGCATCAATGCTGACGACATTGTACTTCATAGCCATGAGGAGTGCCTGCGCGACAAACGTAAGCAAGCCGACAACTTCCGCCATATCGAGGAAGAGTCGAACAAGATGCACGCCCAGCGGCTCCTGCAAGCAGTTGACGGGGTGTATGCGGTAGTCAACCCGCCCTATCCCCCCATGACAACCGAGGAGCTTGACGCTTCCTTCGACCTGCCCTACACACGTGTTCCACACCCCAAGTACAAGGGAAAGCGCATTCCAGCCTATGAGATGATCAAGTTCTCCGTGAATATCCATCGAGGCTGTTTTGGTGGTTGCGCCTTCTGCACCATCTCCGCTCACCAGGGAAAATTCATCACCTGCCGCTCCAAAGAGAATATCCTGCGCGAAGTGAAGAAGGTTATCCAGATGCCCGACTTCAAGGGCTATATCTCCGACCTCGGAGGCCCCTCTGCTAACATGTATGGCATGCACGGCAACAACCAGAAAGCTTGCGAACACTGCAAGCGACCCTCGTGCATCCATCCACAGATATGCCCCAACCTCAACACCGACCACTCCCGTCTCTTAGAGGTCTATCATGCCGTCGATGCGCTGCCTGGCATCAAGAAGAGCTTCATCGGCAGCGGCGTGCGATATGACCTACTCCTCCATCGGAGCAAGGACGAGAAGAGCAACGAGGCTGCACGGCAATATACCCGCGAACTCATCTGCCATCATGTCAGCGGACGTCTGAAAGTGGCTCCCGAGCACACCAGCGACCACGTACTCGCCTTTATGCGTAAGCCCTCTTTCCGCCTGTTCGAGGAATTCAAGCGCATCTTCGACCATATTAACCGCGAGGAGAACCTCCATCAGCAACTCATCCCCTACTTCATCTCCTCCCATCCCGCCTGCCACTCAGCAGACATGGCCGAGCTTGCCGTACAAACCAAGCGTATGGACTTCCATTTGGAGCAGGTTCAAGACTTCACCCCCACCCCCATGACCGTATCTACCGAGGCCTGGTACACCGGCTACGACCCCTATACGCTGGAACCCGTCTTCTCGGCCAAGACCCCACGCGAAAAGCTTGCCCAACGCCAGTTCTTCTTCTGGTATAAGCCCGAGGAACGTCGCAACATCGAGCGCGAGCTACGCAGCATAGGCCGCTCCGATCTCATCGACAAGCTCTACGGAGGACAGAAGCCCTTCCAGAACACTTCCCACAAGCCGTCCCGTTCCGAGAAACCCAATACAAAAAACCAGCCGATGCCCCCCAACAGACATCGGCAGAAATAGAACGCGCTCGTTACTATCTCCATCTCACGGATGCGACGCAGAAGCTCAGTACGACTGAAACGCCCCGCAATTAACCATTAACCAAATTAACCTTTTCGTAAAACACAAAGAGAGGGTCAGCACTTCAACCTGCTAACCCTCTCTTTTTTCAGCTTCTTACATCGAAGCCCTATGGAGCCTAAGGGTAATCATACCTATTACCTATAACCTCAAGCCCCCAGCTTTCCCCCTCGGGGGAGCCGGAGGGGGGGTACAGCCATTGCATGCAGCTGGTGGTTCCAAGCGCGGTGAGCGCGGCAGTCAGAATGCTGATCACAATCTGAAGAATTGTTTTCCAAGTTTCCCTGT
>JAFSWU010000239.1 GCA_017444365.1 Prevotella sp. | reverse complement strand
GTTTGCAGATTGCGGTTAACGGTTGGCTGTTGACAGGCAGATTACCACATAGAAAATAAAAATCGAAAAAAATCTGTCATCTGTCACCCAACATGCCTGAAACATCGATGGATAAAGGGCTTGTGACGGGTGACAGATGGGTGACAGAGTGAGGGATTTTTCGCATTTTCGTGCAATTCGGAAGATTTTCGGTCATTTTTTTCGAATACGAATGACACGAATCAAACGAATCTTTGTAGAACAGTAGAACACTCGTAAAATCTGTACTTGAGTTGAGAAAAAAACACGAATTATCAGAAATTGATCACGAATTGATCATAAAAATGTTTATATGTCTGTGGCAAACAATCGTGTATTGTAATCTGATGGCATATTCAACAACGCACGATTTGCCTGGTCCACTGGAATCATTCGCGTTTCAGTCACGTGTATTCGCGTAAAAAGAAAACTATCGTGAATAATTCAGAATCGACCAAAGGTCAACCATTCACCTCTTCTGACAGGCGGTCGTAGAACTGTTCGATGACGGTGACGATGTCGAGGGGCAGGTATGAGAAAGCGCGGTCAACGATTTCCTCCGGAATCTCGTAGGTGGCTTCGGCCAATGAGCAGGCGATGGCGGCCTTGGTGTCGGTGTCGCCACGTGCCATGACGGCGTTGCGCAGGGTCTGCTCGAAGCTCTCGGCATCGAGGAAACATCGGATGGCCCAAGGCACGGTTTCCTGACAGATGCTGTCGAAGTGTCCTTCGCTACCTATTTTATATATATCGCGAAGGGGCGGAATGACATAGCCGAAGTTCTTGCGCACGGCACTCTCCACATCGTCCTTGATGAGTCGCACGGTACGCAGCCAGTAGATGAGGGCGGCGATACACTGGGCTCCCTTCACGCCCTCGCTGTGGCAGTGGCTCACCTCGGCAGAGCGTTTGGCTTGTTCCAGTACCTCTTGGTATTCATGGAAGAGCCAGCCAACGGGACTTACACGCATGGCAGAGCCGTTGCCGCAGGAGCTCTGGGGCACGGGATTGGACGAGTTGAACCACTTGTGGAATCTGGAGCCGTAGCCCCCTTTGGGATTAGGATAGCGACGACACCAATCTACGAGGGAGTCGCGATAGTCGCGTTGATTGAGGATGGCATCGGCAATGGCGACGGTACAAATGGTATCGTCGGTGAAGTCGCAGTCGGACGTAAACAGTTCAAAACCCTCTGTAGGCTTCTCGTCGAATTCGAAGCGTGAGCCTACAATATCACCAATAATCGCTCCTATCATAGTAGTCCCACCGAGAATCGAACTCGGATCTAATCTTTAGGAGAGACTTGTTCTATCCATTGAACTATGGGACCCCTTGCCTGATTGCGGTGCAAAGGTAATCATTTTTTTGAAAAGTAAAAAGGTAAAAAGGTAAAAAAAAGTAAGGAACCCGCTACGCGAGCTCCCTACCCCTCTTTCATCTTTCATCCTTCATCTTTCATCCAATCTCAATCTGTCGTTCCACCTTGGTGCGTGCCTGTTCAATCTTCGGCAGGTCGATGGTCAGCACACCGTGCTCCACCCTGGCACCAATCTTGGCTTTCTCCACATCGTCAGGGAGTATCAGCGTCTGCTCAAACTTCGTATAGTTGAACTCGCGACGGAGATAGTGCATCTTCTTGTCCTCCTGTTTCTCCTCGGTTTTCTTCTCCATCTTGATAACCAGATTGCCGTCCTCGTTGATGTTGACGTTGAAGTCTTCTTTCTTCAGACCCGGTGCAGCCAGTTCTACGGTGTATTCATCCTGGGTCTCCATCACGTTGATGGCTGGTGCCGTTGCATTAGCGCGTGGCATAAAGTCGGTGTTGAAAAAGTCGTCAAACACACTCGGCATCCAATTGTTTCTTTTCATTACTGGTAACATAATTAATCCTCCTATTGATTAAAGTTGTTGTTAATACGTTTCTTGGGGTCCGCTGTGGCTTCTGTTGGAGCCTTGCGAACTCACTGATGTATTTGCAACTTGTGTACCAAGGGGGAAACTCTGCCATAAAGACACAACCGCGTGTCACTTTGTCAGAAATGGATTCGTTTTACCTTTTCTTCGAGGTATTGCTTGAAGCCGTCGCTCTCCACCACCTCGATGTCCTCGGCCAGCCCTAACACAAAGCGACCGATGCCAATGTAGCTCGCCACGTCGATGTTGAGCAACCAGTGGCTCTCATCCTCCTGCCGCAGGTTGGCCAGGGCCTTGGGATATTCCTCCACGAGCACGTTACGCGCCAGCAGTCCTAATCGCAGACACACGTACAGTCGCTCTTCGCCACTGAACAGGAAGAGGTCGGTGAAGAGTGGTTTATGCATATACTCATGCGACCACCACACATCGTTACAGATTTTCACCTCCTCCACACGCGAGAGCTTGAATGTCTTGTTCATGTGGGAGGCGAGCTCGTAGCAGCGCACGTCGCTGTTGTCGTTCAACAGCATGAAGGGCTCCACGATGCGGTCGCTCACAGTGCGACTGTGGGGCGAGGAGTAATTCTTCAGGATGACCACCCGCTTGCGGTTCATGGCCTCCTGTAGCGCATTCACATTCTGTACGTAGCGTGTCCGCAACCGCTCGTCGGTGAGCATCTGTAGGTCGTAGAAGCGGCGCAGCTTGTTGCGTATCGATTCGGTGAAGGCATTGCCGTGCTCCACGGCTCCCGTCAGCTTATAGAGGTAAGCAGCCTCGGAGTCGCTGAACGACACCGTACCCGCTATCTGCTGGAAGAAAGGTGAGCGAGAGCCCAGTCGATACTTTCGTCCATTCTTAATAATGTAGAAGCCATATTGCTCGAAGAACTCGAAATAATAATACAGGTTGCGGCGCGAGGTGCCTGCCATCTCACAGAGCTCCTGCGAGGTGTATTCATGCCCATCGACCATCTTCAGCACCAAGTCGAGCAGGCGGGAGAACTGTGTATATTGGCTCATGGTTCGAAGGGAAGTGAGAGTTCGGTAGTGCCCATCAGGTTGTATGACAGGCGATGATAGGGAGAAGGCCCGTACTGGCGCAGGGCCTCGCGGTGTTTCTTGGTGGGATAGCCCTTGTTGGAGTGCCAGTCGTACATGGGATATTCCTCGGCCAAGCGGTTCATATAGTCGTCGCGCCAGGTTTTGGCAAGGATGCTTGCCGCTGCTATCGCCTGGTACTTTCCGTCGCCCTTGATGATACAGGTGTGAGGAATGAGGAATGAGGAATGAGGAGTGAGAAATGAAGAGTGAGGTTCATAATAGGGGGTGAAGCGATTGCCGTCAACGATGATGGCCTCGGGACGCACGGTGAGCTGGTCGAGAGCACGGTGCATGGCCAGGAAGCTCGCCTTCAGGATGTTGATGCGATCTATCTCCTCGGGTGTCACCACGCCCACGGCCCATGCCACGGCATCGCGCTCAATCTGCCGGCGCAACTCGTAGCGCTGCTTCTCTGATAGCTGCTTCGAGTCGTTCAAGGCCGGATTGTCGTAGTCATCGGGCAGGATGACAGCGGCGGCATAGACACTTCCCGCCAGACAACCCCGTCCGGCCTCATCACAGCCGGCCTCTATCTTTCCCTCATAGTAATGCTTCTCAAGCATATTCCCTTAAACGTTAATAATTGTTATCTATTTCCGATTTTAACATTCACTTTCCTAAATGGAAGTGACATTTCCTTTTTCCCCGATACCTTTGCACCCAGAAAGTTAAACCAAACCTATCAGAACAATGTAAAAGAATATTGCCTTACAACCCGCCAAGACATTGAACAGTGCCATCCAAGAGTTTTCAAACACCGTCAAGAAACCCGTAGAGTTGCTGAGCCAGTACTACACTCAAGTGTTGGACCGTCCTGTCAACCTTCGCCAAACCTGGCTGCTGCTCAATGCGCAGACCGCATTTCTCTTTGCAGCATTCCCCGTAGAAGGTCCGCTGTTGTTTCGCATTGCCTGTTGCGGATGGCTCCTGCATGCCGTGCTGCTGTGTCGGAAAGCACTTTAACTCCCTGCACAGACACTCAGAACATCTGTATCACACGGCGCAGACCGGCCACGAAGGTATCTACCTCCTCCCGGGTGTTATAGAGCGCAAACGAGGCACGCACCGTTCCCTGCACGTCGAGTCGCGTCATCAGGGGTTGCGCACAGTGATGACCGGTGCGCACGGCAATGCCAAGACGGTCGAGCAGGGTTCCGATGTCGAGATGATGGATGAGGTCTCCCTGCGGAGATGCCACATTGAAGGAAACTACCGACCGACTGTCAGCTCCATAGATGCTGATACCCTCTATCTGTCGCATCTGTTCCACGCAGTAGCGGGTGAGCGCATGCTCGTGTGCCGCAATATTGTCTATTCCGAGTTGATTGATATAGGCAATGGCGGTGGCGAGCCCATGCGTGGCGATATAGTCGGGTGTGCCTGCCTCGAACTTGAAGGGCAGTCGCTCGAAGGTGGTCTTCTCCCACGACACGCGGTCGATCATCTCTCCGCCTCCCTGATAGGGGGGCATCTTTTCCAGCCATTCCTCCTTTCCGTACAGCACACCGATGCCAGTCGGTCCATACATCTTGTGACCGCTGAAGGCATAGAAGTCGCAGTCGAGTTCCTGCACATCTACATGGATATGCGGAGCACCCTGCGCACCATCCACCAACACGGGGATGCCGCGCTCGTGGGCTTTCCGGATGATCTCCTTCACAGGGTTCACCGTGCCGAGCACATTGCTCACATGGGTGACGCTGACGAGTTTTGTCCGTGGTGAGAGGAAAGAGTCAAGAGGCAGGAGCTGGCCGTTGTCATCAATAGGAATGTGGCGCACCACAATGCCCTTGCGCTGTGCCTGCAACTGCCACGGCACGATGTTGGAGTGGTGTTCCATCTCCGTGACGAGCACCTCGTCGCCCTCCTGCATGAAAGCCTCCACAAAGCACGAGGCCACGAGGTTGATGCTCTCCGTGGTGCCACGGGTGAAGACAATCTCCTCGGTCTTCGCGGCATGGATGAACTGGCGCACGGTTTCGCGTGCCGCCTCGTGCAGGTCGGTTGCCTGCTGCGAGAGGTAGTGAACACCGCGATGCACGTTGGCATTGACATTGAGATACTCCTCGCGCATGGCATCGAGCACGCACAGGGGTGTCTGGGTGGTCGCCGCATTGTCGAGATAGACCAGCGGTCGTCCATAGACTTCGCGCGAGAGTATCGGGAAGTCAGCTCTTATTTCTTGACCATTCATCATGATTTTCGCCCATTTCATCACTTAATTTCCGAAAATCTCCGCGAGTTTCGCACCCAGCATTTCCCCACGGAGGTCGTTTTCAATAATCTTGCCCTCTCCGTCGAGGAGGATATTGGAAGGAATGGAGCGGATGCCATAGATCTGTCCGGCCAAACACTTCCAGCCTGCGAGGTCGCTCAGGTGAATCCACGGCATCTTCAGCTCGTCGATGGCTTTCAGCCAAGACTCCTTTTTGTTGTCGAAAGAAACACCGATAATCTCCAGTCCTTTGTCGTGGTACTTCTCATAGGCAGCCACTACGTTGGGCATCTCGCCTCGGCACGGACCGCACCAGCTGGCCCAGAAGTCGATGAGCACAACCTTTCCCTTGCCGCACCATTCACTCACGCTATGCTTCTTCCCGTGGGTATCAGCCATGGTGAAGTCGGTGAACATCTTGCCGATGGAACGGGGAGAATTGCCCGAGAGCAGATCCAGACGGGTTCTGGCCGACTGCATGGCGGGATGGTTGTAATAGGGAGCCTCGGGCTTCAACAGTTGCTGTAGGTCGCCCGCTGTCATCCCGTCGGCAATCAATGGGATGAACACCGTTGGGAGCATCGAGTCGAGATTGTCCATCACGGCATTGCGCATCATCTTCAGAGCCTCGTCCTCTGCCTCCTGCGTCTTCTCACCCGCCATCCATAAGGCGAAGAGGCATCGCATGCTGCTGTTCAAAGCGATGGAAGCCTTCGAGCCTGTTACCGTACCTGTGGCAAGGTCTGCCGTTGACGACACACCATCGGCCATGAGGAATGTCCATGCCTTGGGATTGTCCTTATCCTTGTCGGCCAAGATCGTAACTACGGTTCTGTCGGCCGTCACCTCCTTTTCATACTGCCACTTCCCTTCTACACAGGCCACGCTGTCGAGATCCGACCTACCAGAGATGGGGTCGCCCAGGAAATAGACCATCTTCACATCGGCAGGTGCCGTTCCTTGGATATTCAAACGAAGTTGTGCCTGCGCTGCCAGTCCGACGAGCGCAAGCACAAACACCAATGAGTTTTTCTTCAAATTCATATTTTCTGTCTTTGCGTTCTTGAATTGGATGCAAAGATAGAAAAAATAATCGACACTTTAGAACATTCCCGCAAAATTATGAAGCAAATAGGTGATAGCGTAGGCCACGAGGGTGCTCGTGATGACGCTAACGAGACCGGGCATCATGAACGAGTGGTTCAGCAGGTACTTGCCGATGACCGTGGTGCCCGAGCGGTCGAAGTTCACCGTGGCGATGTCGCTGGGATAGTTCGGGATGAAGAAGTAGCCATAGACCGAGGGCAGCACACCCAGCAACACCCATCCCTCGATTCCGAGGGTGAATGCCAAGGGGAGCATGGCAACGACCACGGCTCCCTGGGAGTTGATGAGCACCGAGACGAGGAAGAACGCGATGGCGATGGTCCACGGATAGGCCGATACGAGGTCGGTGAGCATGAGCTGCATCTCCTTCATGTAGCTTCCGAAGTAGGTGTCGGCGAGCCAGGCGATGCCATAGATGGCAACCACGGCCACCATACCGCTCTGCCACACGGCTCCTGCCACAGCCTGCTTGGGCTTGGCATTGCAGAAGATAATCATGAAGGCAGCGGCAGAGATCATCACAATCTGAATGACGAGGTTCATCGCCAACGGCTTGGAGACCTTCTCCGTGACGCCAGCCACGACAACGCCTGCCTTGGCCAACTGCTGAGCCGTCTCGGTGACACCACCTTCTGCGGCAATAGTGATGGAGGAGGGCCCTCCCTTCACGGCCTGTATGGTGTCGTAGGAAGGCAGCAGGTTGCCTCCGAACATCTGTACCAACGAGAACATGACGATGATGGCGAGGGCACCGAGGAAGATATAGACGGCGCGCTTGCTCTCGGGTGCAATCTGTTTGTCGAGGGTTGTGGCGGAACCGCCGTAGATATACTTATACTGCTCGGGGTCTTGCAGACGCTTTTGGAACAGCGGGTCTTTGTCGAGATCGAGGCCACGACGGTAGGAGGCTGCGGCAGCGGCCATCAGTCCGCACACACAGGCGGGAATGGTCACCATGATGATCTGCAGGTTGTTCACGTGGAAGCCGTTGCTGGCAGAGATGGCAGAGAACGCTACCACGGCAGCAGCAATGGGCGAACAGGTGATACCCACCTGCGAAGCAACAGATGCCACGCCACAAGGACGCTCCGGACGGATGCCTTTCTTCAGGGCGATGTCGCAGATGATGGGCATGAGCGTATAGACGACATGGCCCGTGCCGACCAGCACGGTGAGGAAGAACGTACACAGGGGAGCCATGAACGTGATGCGGTCGGGATGCTTGCGCAACATGCGCTCAGCAATCTGAATCATCCAGTCCATACCGTCCGAAGCCTGCAGCACGCCGGCACAGGTCACGGCGGCAATGATGATGTAGATAACATCCGTAGGAGGAGTACCAGGCTTCAGTCCGAAGCCGAAGACAAGAATGGCGAGTCCGATACCCGAGATGGCTCCCAGAGCCAAACTGCCATAGCGTGAGCCTACCCAAAGTGCCAATAGCACGATCAGTAGTTGAACGAACATTAAAATAGTCATAGATTCTTTTGTTTATAGTTTATAGTTTGCGGTTTACTGTTTGCAGTTTACAGTTTACATTTCACATTCCTCATTCCACATTCCTCATTCCACAGTCCTCATTCCACATTCCTCATTCCACATTCCACACTCAATGGCACAGCTTACAGCCTTCACACTTGTTGAGCTCTCCTCGGAAGCGTTTCTCCACGAGATAGCGCAGGCGGTCGCGCAGGGCTTCGAGCTGTATGCCATCGATGACCTCGCCCACAAACGCCTGTTGCAGGAGCTGGCGGGCTTCCTTTTCCGTGATTCCGCGCTGGCGCATATAGAACAGGGCAGCCTCGTTGAGCTGACCGACGGTGGAGCCGTGGGAGCACTTCACGTCATCGGCATAGATCTCCAGCATGGGCTGGGTGTACATGCGGGTCTGCTTCGTGGCACAGAGGTTCTGGTTGCGCATCTCGGAAGAGGTCTGCTGAGCGTCGGGGCGCACGAGAACGCGACCGGCAAAGGCTCCCGTCGATTGGTCGTTGAGCACATATTTATAGAGCTCGCGACTAGTGCAGTGGGCCGCTTGATGGTCGATGAGCGTGTTGTTATCCACGTGCTGTTGCTTGTCGGAGATGGCACAGCCGTTGCACTCGCACTCCGCTCCCTCGCCCTTGAAGGTGAGGTTGAGCATATTGCGGGTGATGCCGTTGTGCAGGGTGATGACGTTGTGCTTCAGTCGGCTGTTGGCCTGCTGCTCCACATAGACGTTGCTCACGCGTACATTCTTCAGATGGGTCTCCTCCAAGCAGTAGAGGTCGAGACTGGCATTCTCACCCACATAGGCCTCGATGACCTGTGTGGTCAGGAAGTGATGGTCGTCGGCAGCATGGTCGCAGAACAGGAGTTTCACCTCGGCACCCTCCTCCACAACGATGAGCACACGACGGTTCACCATCAGAGAAGTGTCAGGCGCAGCCTGGGGAAGCGTCAGCATGTTGATGACCTGGATGGCCTTATCTACCTTCACGTTCTTCGGCACATAGACCAGGAGTCCGTCCTGTGCCAGCATGGTGTTGAGGGCTGTAACCCCGTCTTCCTCCGTCTTGGCTAACCGGCCATAGAGATGAGAGGTGAGAGGTGAGGAGTTAGAGGTTAGAGAGGAGAGTGAACATACCTGAACTCCCTGAACGCTCTGCTTCCCCCCTTGGGGGGATACGTGGGGGGGTATCTGATAAAACCCATCGTTCACCATGAAGAAGAGCTGTGTGGATAGGTTGGGCACGTCGCAGCGGAACACGTCGTAGGGATTGACGGGAAACTGCAGACGCTTCAGGTTCAGTCCATAGTCGGGCGCGAAGAGCTCCTGCATATTGGTATATTTATAGCGTTCCACCTTGCGAGAGGGGAACCCCAGCCGGCAGAAGTCCTCGAATGCCTTGTCGCGCACGGCGTTCATCTCGCGGCAAGAGTTATTATATATAACCTCTCTTGCCTCGTTGTATATATCTATGAATTGTTGTTCGCTCTTCATGCTCTGCCTTCCTCTTCCTTAATCCAGTCATACCCATGTTCTTGAATCTGCTTAGCAAGTTCGGGGCCACCAGTTTTAACGATCTTGCCATTATATAATATTTGCACCACCTGAGGGCGTATCATCTCTAACAGGCGGTCGTAGTGGGTGATGACGATGCAGCTGGTCTGCGGTGTGCGCAGCTTGTTCACGCCCTCGGCCACGATGCGCATGGCATCCACGTCTAAGCCCGAGTCAGTTTCGTCGAGGATGCTCAGCGTGGGCTCCAGCATGGCCATCTGGAAAATCTCGTTGCGTTTCTTCTCTCCACCGCTGAAGCCCTCGTTCACGGAGCGGCGTGTGAACTTCGAGTCGAGTTCCACGATCTTCCGCTTCTCGTTCATCAGCTTGATGAACTCATTGGCTTTCAGCTCGGGCAGTCCCTGAGCCTTTCGTTTCTCGTTGACCGCTGCCTTCAGGAAATTGGTCATCGACACGCCAGGAATCTCCACAGGATACTGGAACGAGAGGAACAGTCCCTCATGGGCACGCTCCTCGGGTTTCATCTCCAACAGGTTCTTGCCATTGAACCACACCTCTCCTTCCGTGACCTCATAGAGCGGGTTTCCCACGAGCACAGCTGAGAGTGTGGACTTTCCACTTCCGTTGGGACCCATGATGGCGTGGGTCTCGCCATCTTGGATGGTCAGGTCTATACCTCTTAATATTTCTTTCTCGCCAATGCGAGCATGTAAGTTTCGTACTTCAAGCATGTTATTTCGTTGTTTCGGTATTT
>JAFSWU010000238.1 GCA_017444365.1 Prevotella sp. | reverse complement strand
TGATGGACTTCACCCAGAACCCTTGGAACTATCCAGTCCGCGAGGTTACCTCCGGCTGGAGTCCCGACATGAAAGACTGGGACACTCCTGGTGCTATCCTGCAGAATACCGATTTCTCGTGGCCTGTCAGCGAAGGCTCGTCAGCGAAAGTAAAGATAACGCTTTACTCTGTTGATTTGGATGAATATGCGAAAGTACCTGTGTTTGGACACGTTGGAATCAATGATGCAGAAGCTGCCTCATACGGCATGAGCGTTGACAATATTAACGTTCTCTTCACTTGTCAAGGCGCTACCATGCGTTTTGAAGCCCCAGAGCACTATAAGTTCGGGAAAATGGTGTTCTATAACTTCCACTCACCCAACTTCCTCGTGGGCGATGAATATGATGAAGAGTATGAGTACGAATACAACAGTAGCACCTTTAAGCAGAAACTGAAGGTATGGAAACCTTCGTCGTCAAAGAAGAATCAGTACGACTACGACATCTGGGAAGGCGACGAAAAGAACATCCTGTTCAACTATCCTTACTTCAATGCCCATTTCGTCAAGATTGACATTCGCCTCGTGCCCGACGGAAACGCCGGCATCAGCGAGCAAATTGCAAACAGCACATCGCATAAAAATACATATTTTGACCTGCAGGGCCGCAAGGTCTCGGAAACAAAGAAGGGTATCTATGTCACCAATGGCAAGAAGGTGATTCGCTAACCCAATTGGCAGAAATTAATTATGACATAAAAAGTTTAATTTTTACTTACATTGCTTACATTAGCCCATAATTAACTGAATGTCAAGTATCTGCTTGATGTAAGTAAAATGTAGGTAATGTAGGTAATAATTATTAACAAACCGCTGGCTTACATCAACAGCGGCAACGGTTCTGGCAGGAAAAGGACGGAAAAAAGTCCGAAAAAGACAGCTGGTTACCATTTGCTCCACCCCCTGGAGCATTTTCCTCCAGGGGGTGGAGGAAGTTGCTCCAGGGGGTGGAGCAAATCAAAAGGTAGCGGTTTGCAACTTCCTCCAATTACCGATCCTCATGTCAGGAGGGAATAGAGCAGGGCAATCACCACGATGACCGCAACAACGACGAGGGCTATCTTCTTCTTGTCCAACGGATAGTCGCCATGCAGCTCGCCTGTGCGTCCGTTGATGATGAACTGATAGGTCTTGTCGTTGATTGTGAACGAACTGATCCACAGCGGCAGGAGGACAAGCTTGAACACCAGGTCGCTGTAGTTCACATCCTTATGGTTGATGCGCTGTCGGTCGCCTCCTATGTCCCTGCGGATGTCGCTCTCAATCTCCTCCTCCATCTCGTCCTTGGCAGTATTCATACCCTCGGTGAAATCCACGGTATAGACCTCCGTCGAGAAGCCCGCCGTGTACTCGGGCGTGTACTCAACGAGGCTCCCCACGGGCCATTTCTTATGTTCCGCAATGATTTCAGCAGGGAGGCTGTTGGTGGCTGGCACCAAGATATTACTGAAGTCGTTCACGACAGTACCCGACACACTTGTCCAGTCAGTGACCGTTTCTTGGACAGGCTTCCCGTCAGACCCCTTCTTGGTCACCTTCCTGTCCTTGCCACGCTCACCCTCGTAGGTAGTACGAGTGTGTGCGCCGTAGGCCCAGTAAGGGTAATAGACACCCCGGAACTTCTCCTCCAGCACGTTACCGTTCTTGTATTTGGAGGGCAGGAACCACTTGCCGTTGAGCCAATTCTGGAACAACTCACCGCACTGTTTCCTGTCGATGGCGAAGGGTAGCAGGTAGTCGGGCTGCCAGAAGCGCTTCACCTGCGACTTCTCCAGCATGAGCGGCGTGCCGCAATAGGGACAGACGACCGATGACTTCGTAGCGTCAATATGAACCTTTGCACCACACTGTTCGCACGTCACCAGCACGTCCTCTGCCGGCTGGTCCATGATGCCGTACACCCTGTCGTCCATCTTCTTCCTCGACCACAGCCCGTAGTCGTTCTCCCTAATTTCGGAGGGCACCCCGGGCAGTTCCTTGGTGGCTCCGCAATAAATGCACTGCAGACTCAACGTCTTTGGCGAATACACCATGGCTCCACCACACCCTGGGCATTTAATCTGCATGACCGGGCTTATCTCCTGGCTGTTTTCCTGAACATTCTGTTCCATAGCGGTCCTTGTATTAGTTCATCGGTGGTACAGGCGGAAGCGGCGGCGGAGTCTGGGCAAAGATTGCCGACAGTTCCGGCACAGTGCCGGCAGCGGCCCATCCGGCCATGCCCTGCGTCCAGACGAGCGTGTCTGTCTTCAGCTGTCCCTGCATGGCCATCTGCTGCAGCTGGGCCATGCCGAACGGTCCTTGCTGCTGTCCGTTCTGTGCCACGTAGTACGTTGTCTGCTGGGGTAGTGGCGGCGGCACGGCGGCTGCCTGCTGCTGCATCGGCTGTTGCTGTTGCTGAGCCATCTGCTGGGCCATCTGCTGAGCCATGGCAAAACCCATGCCCATGCCCATGGCACCTGTGGCGGCTCCTGCACCACCGTTGGGCGTTTCTGCCCCTTTCTCCATCGAGTTGGCAAACTGCATCTGCGTATAGGCATTCATGTTTTCAGCACCGATGAACGCCATGCTCGCACCCCTGTCGATGGCGGCCTGCACCTCTGGCGGCAACGAGATGTTCTCCACCAGGAACTTCGTCAGCTCCAGGCCATACTCCTTGAAACTCTCCTTCAGGGCTTCGGTCAGCTCGGCCGAGAACTCCTTGTAGTTGGAGGCCATCTTCACCACGGGAATCTCGTGCTCGCCTAGGTAGTCGGAGAATTCTGTCACGGCGAAGGTGCGGAGCATCTCAGAGATGGCCTCGGTGTCGAAGGTACCGTTGGTGCCGGCCACCTTGCGCAGAAATACCGTCGGGTCGCTGCTGACACGGAAGTTATAGGAGCCAAATGCGCGTAGGTTGATGGCACGGTGCAGTTGCGGGTCGGTCACGGTGACGGGGTTGGTCGTGCCCCACCTCATATTAAGAAATTCCTTGGTGTTGACGAAATACACGTCCACCTTGAAGGGGGAATTAAAGCCATACTTCCAGCCCCTGATGGTGCTGAGGATAGGTATGTTAGCCGTTGTCAGCTCATGGCGTCCGGGCTGGAACACATCGGCAAACTTGCCTTCGTCCACCAGCACTGCCACCTGGCTCTCGCGCACCGTCAGCTGCGCACCGTTCTTAATCTCTGACTGATAGCGGGGGAAGCGCCATACGATAGTGTCACGGGTGTCGTCCTTCCACTCGATAATGTCAATAAGTTCGTTTCTCAGTTTGTCGAATAATCCCATTGTCTTTTGGTTTTTACAAATGCTCCAGGAGCGGTTAGTAATATGTCATTTTCTCTTTCGACCCTACGGTCTTTACATTTCAATGTGCAAATTTAATAAATTATTTCTTTACTCCATACTTTTTTTGCATTTTTTGATTAAAATAGTCGGCAACGGTTCGTGATCATTTTTCGTTCGAATAATTTGGCAGTTTAAGAATATGTTATTCAACTTTCGCTTTAATTTTGCAGTGTGAATAATAGAGTACCCACGACTCTTAATATATTTAACATTCACTAAGCCCCAAAAAACAATAAAATATATGCTTAGATTTACAGTTTATTCTTACCTTTGTTGTAAAAAGGAAGGATTAAC
>JAFSWU010000237.1 GCA_017444365.1 Prevotella sp. | reverse complement strand
CTCCTCTCTCCTCTTTTGTTAAGAAATTTGGTCAAAAAAAACGGTCGTCTGGAAGTTGCAATCTGGAGCGGGAAGTTGCACAGAACAGCGGTTTTGTGCAGGTGGTTTGATGACTTCAGGGTGTCGGAACAATGGAATGAGGAGCTCAAAGCTATGCTTTTACGCCCTCACTACAATGGAATGAGGACCTCGTTACATTGAGTTAAGAGGGTCAGAACAGTGAGTTGTGAGGTGCAACACTAAGAGTTACACTCCAAAACTGACATCTCCGAATCCTCAAAAGCAGAGTCCAATGAGCTAAGTTCGTGATAATCAGCCATTTGTTAAAACCGCAAAATACTCGCGTATTTGGAGACGAGGAACTCTTCGCTCGCAAATACGCGATTCTCGTGAGGGTGTTTGTCAGAATTTTTCAGGTTTTTGTTTAACATCCGAATAAAATAAGGTATTGGCTTTAACTTCTATAACTTCTTTAACTCCTTAGCGCAGCGATCACTTCTCAAACTACTCTGTCATTCCATGGGGACGGATAATCTTTTCGTCGGGCTTGGGCTGGCGGTGCTGGTACTCGTAGATGGTGGTTCCGACCACATAGAAGCGCTCAAGGAATTCCTCCTTGGTACGCTTCCAGCGGTTGTGGCTCCACAGCCAGAACTCGGGGGCACGACGGATGGTTGCCTCCAGCATGTCGAAGTAGGCATCGGTAAGCGCGAACTCGGGCATGTCCTTGGGGGTTCTTGTGATCAGCTTGAACTCGGCTTCGTAGTAGCCGCGACGCACGCGACGGACATCAAGGTAGAACACGGCGTTGTCCATGCGGCGGGCGATGTTCTCAGTTCCCGAGAGAACGGGCGTCTGCGGATGGCTGAGGAAGGTGCGCCAGTGGTGCATGTTGCGCCAGAAGGGAACCTGGTCGGCAATGTAGCCGACGATGGTGGGACGGCCTTCGCTACGCAGTCGGACGAGATAGCGCAGGGTTTCGGTCATGGGGATGCATACACCTCCGAACCTCTCGCGCAGGCTGAGGGTGAGGCGGTCCATCTCCTTGTTCTCCAACGGGTGGTAGATTTGCGCACACTGGGCCTTGCCAGATGTCCACAGAGCCAGGGAGGTAATCCACTCCCAGTTGCCGTAGTGCCCCAGATAGACGGCGCACGACTGTCCGTCCTCAACCACCTTGTTGACAGCCTCCATGCCCTTGAACACCATGCGGCGGCGCAGTTGGCGCTCGCTCATGGTGCGCAGCTTGACCATTTCGACGAAGTAGTCGCAGAGGTAGTGGTAGAAGCCTCGCTCAATCTTGCGCAGCTCCTCTTCCGTTTTCTCGGGGAAAGAGGCGGCAAGGTTCTTTCGCACCACCTTGAGGCGATAGCCCACGCAGCGGTAGAGCAACAGGTAGATGCCATCAGAGAGTATGTAGAGCACCCGCAGGGGGAGCAGCGAAACAACATACCAGATGGCGTAGATGATGTAATATAGGAGTCGCATGGCTTTTTCCTTTTTTACCTTTTTACCTTTTTACCCTTTCGCATAGGTTGCTTTCTCGTCAGGGAAGAGTTTCTGCACGAGTTTGACGAGTCGTTTCTGTGTGCTCGGTGTGCGCACATAGACGGGAGCCACGCGGCAGAGCTCGTCGGCAGTCATGCTCTTCAGCACGTCGTCGATGGAGGTCTTGGTCATGTAGGCCTTCACGATGATGTCGTTCATCCATTGTTCCCATTGGGGTTTGTTGCCCCAATAATGGCCGATGTGTGCCTGTGCCTCCTCCATGTCAGTCAGTTCCTGCAACGACACGGAGAAGGAGTATTGTTCGATGACGTGCGTGGAGCCCATCAGGTCGAGGATGCCGTCGCAAATGGCAAGAGCGGTCTGAGTCACCTCCGTCAGTTTGCTTGAGGGTAATCCGATGACACCGGCATTCCACATGGCATGGTGCTCGCTGAGGGTGATGCCTGCAAAGGTCTTTCCCTTGGCCTTGTTCCACATGCTGCGCCCGTTGCCCGTGAAGGTCTCGGGGCCTCCCTCGCGCAGGTGCATGAATGACTTTCCCGCGTTCAGGATGTTGCGCAGAGTGGTGAGGTCGCCGAAGAGGAACGTGTCGGTGTCAAGATAGATGATGTGGTCGTTGGGAAACCGGTTGTGCATGTACTCCACGGCCTTGATCTTGACGCGCCAGAAGTAGTGATGGGGGCTCTCCCATTCCGAGATCTGCTCGTTGCTGATGGGGATGATGGTCACGTCGATGTTGTTATAATACTCAGGGTGGGTGGTGACGACACAAATCTCGTCGTCGCCTTGCAACTGGCGGCGGAAGGAACTCATGGAGAGGTAGGCCTCGATGTGGTTGCCCAGGTTCTCGCCGAAGATGATATAGAAGATTTTCATTGTGTGGAATGTTAAATGTGGAATGTTAAATGTGGAATGTGGAAGGTGGAGTGATTATGGGGTTAGGTGGTTGTTGACCATGCGGTCCATGTATTGTTGGATGATGGCTTTCAGTTCGCGTTCCATTTGTTGTTGCTGCGGGATGTTTTGTCCCAGCAGGTTCTTTTTCATCAGCCGGTCACTGAGGGCATAGATGGCCTTGGTCTTCTCGCCGTCGAACTGCAGGATGTAGCCGTACTTGACATACTGGTAGATGCCGTTGAGGTAGTTCACGGAGAAGGTCTGTTCGGCAGGGGTGTTGAACAGGTCGATGCCGAAGCCGAGGTATGGCTTGTCGTAGCCCAGATGGTTCAGAATGGTGGGCATGATGTCGATTTGTTGGGCAATGACATCCTGCATGCCGGGCTGTATGTCGCCATGAGGGTCGTAGAAGATGATGGGCGAGCAGAAGCCTCCGAGGTCCGTGAGGTATTCGTCGTGATTGCTCATGTGGGTATGGTCGGAGGTGATGACGAAGACGGTGTTCTGGAACCACGGCGAGCGTCGTGCCCGTTCAAAGAACTTACGCAAGGAGTGGTCGGCATAGCGAATGCAACGGTGGATGGGAAGAGGTCCCTCGGGGAACTGCTCCTTGTACTGGTCGGGGATGTTGTAGGGATGATGGGAGGAAAGGGTGAAGAGGGTCGTCATGAAGGGTTGCCGCATGTCGTCCATCTTGGTACAGAAGTACTGCATAAACGGCTCGTCCCAAATGCCCCAGTGGTTGTCGTACTCGGCAGCACCGGCGGTGCGCGGGTCGGCCTCGAAGTCCTCGCGGCCATAGTAATGCTGGAACTTCGTGGCGCGGGCAAAGGCCATGAAGCCCATTGAACCGCGCTCGGCTCCGTGGAAGAAGGCGGTCTCGTAGCCTTTCTGATTCAGGCAGTCGGCCATGCCGGACACCTTGTTCGTGGAGTAGGGCGACACAAAGAACGGCTCTACGAACATCGGGATGCTTGAAAGGATGGAGGGCATGCCGTCGATGCTCTTGCGTCCGTTGCAATAGGAACGGGTGAACGTGCGGCTTGCGGTGATGAGCGAGTCGGTGAAGGGCGTATAACCCTTATACTTCCCATGCTCAAGGTCTTTGTTCAGGGCACCCACATACTCGCGTCCGAAGCTCTCAAGGATGATGACCACCACGTTCTTCTTCATAAACGGGTGGGTTGGCTGGGGACGGTGGATGGGGTCGAAGAGGGTCGTCATCTCCTGTTCCGAAGCGTAATAGGCGGGAACATCGAAATGGGTCTTGCCAATGGTGCGAAGGATGGCAAAGGGGGTGTTCAGTACCAGTCCGGCCTCGGTGGGGCGGTCGCAGTAGCTATTGGCCGTGCTCACGGTGACGGGGCGGATGAAGATACCGCCACGCATGCCCACCCAGCAGAGGGGAGCGAAGAGCAGGAGCGAAAGGAAGGTGACCAGGGTGTAGCGCTTGACATCATTCTTGCGAATCGCAAGACGGGGCTTGGCATAGCAGTGCCAAAGGAAAAAGCCAACGGCAAGGGCAACGATGAAGAAATACCAGTGGCGCAAAGCCTCGATGCCAAAGATTCCCACCAGGTTGTTCTCGTTCTGGAACTCGTTGAACACCGTGATGGTGGTGCGGCGCAAGGTATATTTAAAGTAAACGGCATCGCAGAGGTTCACCACCAATGCCAGCAAGTTGACCACGATAAAGAGCCACTTGCAGAACGTATGGAAGCGGGGTGTCTCCTTCTTGTGCCAGGGCAATAGCATGAGTAACACCCACAGGGCGTTGGTATAGATGATGGCGGAGGTGTCGAACATGAACGCTCCCTGCATGAGTTCCCACGCATGGCTCCCACTGATGGAGTCGGAGAAGAACTGGATGTTCTCCACATAGAACACCACCCTGGCTACGAAATACGCCACGTAGGCCAGGAACAGGTTGAACACCACGGCCGCAAGAGGACCTAAGACCGTTTGCAGGATATTGAATTTCTGTTTCATGGAAGCATCTTGTCGTTAACCATTCTGTACATATACTGTTGGATGATGGCTTTCACCTCGCGCTCCATCTTGGCCTGTACCTCCGGTGCTTTGCCCACGATGTTCTTGGTCATCATGATGTCGTCCTGCCGATAGAGGGCCGTAGCCTTCTCGCCATTGAACTGAAGCACGTGGCCATACTTCACGTACTGGTAGGTTCCGTTGTCATAATTCACGGCAAAGGTTTCCTCGGCAGGCGTGGTGAGCAGGTCGATGCCATAAGCCAGATAGGGTTTGTCATAGCCCAGATAGCTCAGCACGGTAGGCATGATGTCTATCTGCTGGGCGACGCTCTCGCTCATGCCGGGCTGAAGCTCTCCGCTCGGGTCGTAGAAGATGACGGGAACGACATAGTAGCCAAGGTCGGTCTTGAATTGCGGATATTGAATCTGACTGGTGTGGTCGCTTGTCAGGACGAAGATGGTGTTCTTGAACCAGGGCTGCTTGCTGGCACTCTCGAAGAACTTGCCAATGGCCATGTCGGTGTAGCCGATGCACTGGTGGACCTCCTGCGTGCCCTTGGGGAACTTGCCCTCGTACTTCTCAGGAACAACGAAAGGATGGTGGGAAGAAACGGTGAAGAGTGCCGTCATGAACGGCTGCTTCATCTCGCCCATCTTGGTGCAATAGTACTG
>JAFSWU010000236.1 GCA_017444365.1 Prevotella sp. | reverse complement strand
GCTGTTATTCAACTGTTTACCCTCACGAATCAGTTGCAACAGTACGTCACTTTTTCCCTGGAATTTTCCCATTGCTCTGCGAAAGTAGTGAAAAACGAGCGGAAAGCAAAACAAAACGCCCAAAAAAACGGGTGGACACCGATTGTCGGCTCCACCCGCGTACTATCTATTTCTCATGTTTTCTCAATAAAATCTGTCCGAGTTATTTTTTCTCGATGGTGTTCTCGAACAGGAATCCTGATGCAATCAAAACTGCAAAAATCAATACAATCGTTGAAATCATCTTTTTACCCTTTCTTAACTTTTAAATTAAACAATTCGCTGTCACCTCACGGCGTGAGCGGTTACCTGAAACTCAATCTTGAACCCTATTGCAGATTCTATTACTTGTCACTTTTTACCTTTTTCTGTTATCCTGGTCAATCTTTTTTCTTAATACCTATTTCTTAATACGTATTTTTTTGCTCTTTTCTATTATCCTATGACCGTTTACTGACTTATTTATCCTGTGACCTATTTTTTTATTTCTGTTATCCTTTATACATCTTTTTACCTTGTCTCTAATACCATGCTGATCTCACTTGTCATGCTGGTCTTTTATCCTTTTGACGATGCAAAGGTACGACTGTTTGCGCACACAGCAAACAATTTTGCACATTTTTCTCGTTAAGGAGCATGTTTCTTGACATGGGTCAAATAGTCTTGATGTTTGTCATGAAATGGAATGGAAGTAGGAAAAAAGGAAGAGATGTATGTGCTGAATGGTCGCTAAATGGAGGTAAAACAAGGAGTAAAGGGGATATAAGGGGGAATAAACGAGGAGTTAACCCACATTGCAGCTAAATCTCACGTAACCCCTTGGTTCTCAGGAGGCGGATTTTTTGGAGGTGGATTTGGGTGTACCACAGATTTGACTTTTCCGATAGGATCGGCATTGACCTCCAGCAGACTGTAGATGACGGCAAGCTCATCCTCGGCCTCCGTGCTCTGCCTTACCCTGATCCTGTCGCCATCGACAGTTTCCATCTCGGCAGTCACCACGACCTGTGCCTGGGCTATCCTCATGATCTCATCCCACCTGACATTCGGGTAATCCTTCATCCTCAGCCGGTACTTGGTGACTGAGACTATCCAGTAGGCCAGTACGGCAAGGTTAAGATGAGCCTTGATGCCACCATCTGTCTTATGGAACACAGGGCGTATGTCCAGGTCGGATTTCAGGGTATGAAAGGTCTCTTCCACAGTCCTGATTATATTGTAAAATTTCCAGATGTTGAGTTCGTCATTCTCGTCGAGGCTTGTGAGCAACACATACTTGCCGTGGAACTTGCTCCTCTCGGCGATGCAGCCCTCCTTGCGCTTCCACTCCATGCCGACGGCTTTCTCTTTCTTTCCCGTTCCTTCGTAGGTGAAGGTGACATCGTACTCCTTGCGGATGGCGCCGTACTGTTTGTCGAGCCTGCCCAGACGGTTGTTCACCGCGTCGCGTTTCTTGGTGCCGCCCTTCTTCGTGATGCCAGCCCTGATGGCTTCGAGCCCCTGCTCGTAGCGGATGCAGGCCTGGTCGTGCATCGAGCGCTCCTTCAGGGTCTTGGCGTCGCTGTCCACTAAAAGTGCTTTTCTCTGTTCGCCGTCAATCTCCACCTTTCCCAGCTGCAGCCGTATCTCCTGATGCCGGCAGTCCTCATGCCGAACCACCTTGCCGCTGTCGGGAGTGAATTTAGCGTAGCCGGAGGGCAGTACGGTGATATAGTCAAAGTGGTTCTCAGTGAGCCACTTCACGTTCGCCGAAGAGTAGAAGCCGGCGTCCATGACGACGATTTTCCTGGCATCGGCTGAAGTCTGCGAGGCAAGTGTCCCAACAACTTCTTTCACGGTGGTGACATCCTGGCGGTTGCCTTCGTATATCATCGTGCGCACAAGCAGCCCGTCGGTGTTCACCACGGCGGCCAGTACCACCACCTTGCAGTCATCGCGTTTCTCTTTGCTGTGACCATAGAAGCAGAGCTTGGACCCATCCATCCGCCCTTCAAAATAAGCGTTTGAGATGTCCATCAGGAGAATCTTCTCCTCCAGGTTGAACATCGACCGCACCCTCTCATGCAGGAAGTCCTCCATCTCGCTGTGAACCTCCCATAGGCGGCGGGCACTCTCGTAGAGGGCATCCTTGGTGACTTTCCGACGGTCCATCTTGAACATCTCAAGAAGGGCGGAGTTGCCCTGCAGGTAGCGGACGGTCTTCAGCTCGGAGAAAGGGTAGATGGCGCGTGCGATGATCTGCATCAGCGCAAGGTCGACATCCTCGCGAGGCCAGCCCTTGGAGTTGAGGAACTCCCTTATGCCGAGCACGCACGCCGTCGAGCGGCAGACGGCCTCCGGGCCGATGGTGCGGGCCTGGCGCTGAGTGAGGCTGTCAAGGCGGATGGTCACCATGTCCCTCATCCGCTCGCGCTCCTTGCGGGCTGCCTCCTCACGGAGCACAGGGTCGTTCTCCTGCGCCCATTTACTCTCGCGGTACTTCACGTACAGCTCCAGGGCCTTCTCATGAAGCGCGGGATTGAAGCTCATCACGCTCTGGCCCTGCTCTATCATCACCGTCAGCATGTCGGCAAGCTCGTTGCGCTCGGCCTTCGTGAAGCCCTCCAACGCACCTAGGCAAAGCACCGAGCAGCTGCGGGGATTGCCCTTGCTGTCGCGGTACTTCTTCGTCAGACGGTAGTAGTCGTATACCTCTATGCTGCCGTCCTCAAGCTGCCTGTATTTCTTTGCCTTGGAGATGTACATGGGCGCAAAGATAAGGCCATTTTTTCAATCCAGCAAACGGGCGGGTGTACCACATCGCATACTTTTTCAGAACACCACGGCGATTTTAGCACTTTTTCGCAAAACAGACTACGTAACAAGGCAAATATGGCTCAAAACAATTTAAAATTAGACTTTTTTAAGAAGTGTATTTATACACTAGCTGCAATGTGGGTTAGACTTGATCAAAGAAAAAAAATGTTACTTTTGCCTTCGGCGAAGATAGGCTGCATCTCAGGAATGAGAATAAAAAACGTCTTTTATTCTTCATTCCACTCGATTTGCACTATCTTTGCAACCGAAAGAGCCAAAAAGCAAATAGAGGCATTATGAGAACCCTTGAAGACCAGCATAGGCTACTGGAGGAACTTCTGTCAATGGCTCGCCAGCGCAAGAGTGCCGGCGAGACAGAATGGGTGGAGTTCAAGACCAACATAGGAGAGTCACACCGTAGCATCACCTACGAAGGTGTTGGCAACTACATTTCAGGACTGGCAAACTCGGCCTGCCTGAAATATAAGTCTCATGGCTATTTGGTACTGGGAGTGGAGGATGGTTCTTGGAAGGTGGTGGGCACCAACCTGCGGATGCCTTCCACCAAGTATGGCAACCAGGATTATGAATTGTGGCTGAGAAAGAACTGCTCACCCATCATTCCTTTTGACATAGAAGAGTTTGACTATAATGGCGACAGCAATCTTCGTGTCGTCATCTTCGAAATACAGGCTGCCGCAGGAGAACCGGTCAACTTCAAGGGCATTTCCTATGTTCGCATAGGCAGCAACCTGACAAAACTCAAGGACTTCCCCGACTATATCCGCCAGATTTATCTCTCGCAAAAGGATTGGAGTGCCGAGATAGTGGATGGCGCCACATTGGATGACCTCGATCCTGAAGCGATTCTGAAGGCACGTGAATTGTATGCCACAAAGCACGAGAAACTGGCAGAGGAGATGAAGACTTGGGACGATGAGACGTTTCTCAACAAGGCCAAGATAACGCTCAAAGGCAAGATAACAAACACCGCAGTATTGCTGTTGGGCCGTTCAGAGAGCGAATATCTCATATCACCTGCCGTGGCACGCATCAGGTGGATTTATAAAGATTCCACAGGCAATGAACGTGATTTCTCAATCGAAACTTGCCCCCTTATTCTGGCAGCGGAGAAAGTGTACCATAAAATACGCAACTTCAAATACCGCTACATGAATCCGACCCTCCTCTCCTTGGTTCCAGAGGAACTTGACACTTATGACCCATTCATCATACGCGAAGCCCTAAACAACGCCATCACCCACCAAAATTATCGGTGCAATGGCATGATCAATGTGGTGGAAGAGGAAGACCGGCTCATTTTCAGCAATCTTGGCAGTTTCATCCCCAACAGCATCAGGAGTGTGCTTGAAAACGACGCCCCTGAAGAAAACTACAGGAACAAAATGTTGGCAAACGCCATGGTGGAACTGGGGCAGGTGGACACGATTGGCAGTGGCATCAGGCGCATGTTCAACAAGCAACGTGACAGACTGTTCCCTATGCCCGATTATGATATCAG
>JAFSWU010000235.1 GCA_017444365.1 Prevotella sp. | reverse complement strand
CTCTCTCCTCTCTCCTCTCTCCTCTTTTCCATCTCCTCTCCTATTCACACACTCCGTGAAGGCAGAGCTGTATAGGTAGGCATCCTCGGGAATGTCTATCCAGCGGTCATAGACCACAAATACCTTCTCCTCCTGCCAGTCCCCTCCTCGGGATGAGGGGTTAGGGGTGGTGGAAAGCTCAAGACAATGCGGCTGTGTGAGCCACTCGTGCCGTTTTTCCTTTCCCTCGGTCTCCACGCTGTAATAATAGTGGAGTGTGGAGAGTTGAGACTGGGTTGCTGAGAGCCGCAGCTCGTATGTCCATCGTTCTCCGTCCAGAGTCGTCATTCTGTACTTGACGGATTTCTGTTCTTGCCCATCTTGGCTGATGATATTCAGAACCAGTTCTTCTCCGAAGACCGTCCTGTAATCAATATTCAAGTAAATCTTCATAAGTAGAGGCTTTTAGTTTCAAATTTTCTGTAAAATTACAAAGATTTTCCCAACTAACTCGCACCCACAAAAAAGAAAAAGTGCAAACGTCTATGAAAACGTTTGCACTCTCTCGCTCAATAACCAATGGTCAATAATCCTCAATCCTCCCATACGTTGTACGAATGCTGGCGTGCGGCATCATCGCCGTTACCTTCCTCCATCGTCCCTCGATTGAGCTGAATCGAATTCAACGTGGCGTTATACTCGTTGGAGCCAGCAAGCAGAGCACGCTCATATTTCATCTTCTGAACAACGAGGACTGGCTTTATATAATTCTTTTTCATACTGCTATTCCTTTTTACTTAACAAATACTTTCTTTCCATTCACGATATAGATGCCGCGCTGTGTCGGCTTGCCGGTCAGCTTGCGACCCTGCAGGTCATAATATACGCCATCCTTAGGAGTAACGATGAACTCTGCGCCCTGAATCGAAGTCACCTCTTCGCCCTCGATGACGATACGGGCCTCTGTTGCTTCTTCTGGAATGATGAAGTATGCGCGCGTACCCTTGATGCCGCCGCTGGTAAGTTTCTTCAGCTTCTGCGTGCCGGTGGACATATAGGCGATGGTGCCGTCAGTGGGCAATGACTCGTTGAAGAGCTGGGCCTTGAATTGATAGTCGCCCTCGCCCTCTATCTGGTTCTCCACATCGGCAGCGATGGTCTTGCCTGTGAAGGTCATGCTGGTGATGTTGTCACCCTCGGCGGGCTTGATGAGATAGGGCACACCAGCCTCGATAGCTGTAGCGGCCTCGAAGGTAATCACGTTATCTGAAGAGCTCTTGAACTGGGCAATCGTAGCACCGTTCAGTTCAGAAGCAGCAATTTCCTCCGCACTCAGGTCAAACGGCAGCGAGAAACCCTGCCACTTGTCGGCAACGAGTGTGCGGTTCACTGTCACATCCACGTTGTTGGTAAAGCCCTTCAACACACTGGCATCCGTATCAGCAATAGTAAGCGCAGTGGCCTTCAGGATATAGAAGTCGGTCATGAAGGTGTTTCCGTCTGTCACAACGCTCAACACGTAATCAGCACTTTCGTCTGCCATAAAGGGAAGCTGTACCTCCTTCAAAGCACCTTCCACGGTACTGGCCGTCTTGTTGGCACCGAAGCTCTTGGAGGCAATGGTCGTGTTGCCTCTCTTGATAGTCAGCGTGAAGTTATTGTTTGAATTGTCTTCCCAAGAGCAGTATTTGGCTTTGACCGTATAGAGGACGTTGGCTTTCAATGGCATGGTGTAACCCGTTGTCTCACCATAGTTGTAGGTTCCAGGATGCACGAAAACACCTACGCCATCATCGGCATCTTCCAGACAAGCCTTTCCGTCGCCTCCTGTTCCTTTGAAGGTCTGGCGGGTGTTACCACTCTTGGTCACCCAACCTGGCAACACCACATTAGAAGAGGTAGCCTGTATGGGAGCATCTTTAAGCGTACCATCATAGATAGCGTTCACCTCGGACGCATTGGCACTGGACCAACTTGCATCATTCAGCGCATCGATAGCCTCATCAAGGTCATCTGTCGTGGCTTCAGCAACAGACGTGATGGCATCCGCCTTTGCCCAAGCAGCGATCATGTCCACATTATTATAAGGGGCATACTCGCCACTCTCAAAGCCAAGCACCTTTTCGCCCTGCGCCTTGGCAGCCTTCTGAGCGCTCAGCATGGAAGTATAGAGGGCATTGGCATTGGTGAGCGCATCAGCAGCCGTTGTAGAGGTGGTTGCGTCATAATCATCATGGTCAACGCTGAGGTCTTCTGCCTTTGCAATGGCAGCTGCCAGACGGTTGTAGTTGGCAACAGTCGTAGCATTGGTAAAGGTTGCTGTAGCCGTTTCCAATGCTTCCTTCTGGGCATCCAAAGCACTTGTACTTGTTTTGTCTAATGATTCGTCCTCTGCAACGGTTGATGTCAGAGCTTCAGCCTCCGAGCTTACTAAAACATTTGCATACTCATCTGCCCCTAATGCAGTTTGTGCTGCGTTAAGAGCTAAATTATATCGGTTCAAAGATTCTGTAAGAGGTGTGGCAAGAACTATAAAGTCTGAAATGCTACCCCAACCTGCAGCAGTGGAACGAGTCATCTGCAGGGTTACTGTAACATTGGTTGTCTCTTCAAGTGTGAGCTTGATAAAGCGCCATTCCCATCCTCGCCCTGTGGTGTTGGCAAATCCATCGGTATCTTCCGAATCGTAACTGGCTTCTCCTTCAAGGTTAATTCCTAATCCTACTCCACCTGCTTTCTGGAAGTATTTTGTTACTGTACCATCAGAGAATGACATATCGGTATCTCCACGACCAGCCACCTTCAACATATAGCTACCTGCAGGCAGAGCCATAGTCTGTGACAGCGTGCTTGTCGTTCCATTTGCCGCCCATTTATTGAAGTATTTTGTACTGTTTCCGCTCCAATGTTCGGTATTTGTTACTTCATCGAAGTTCGTCTTAATAGTCCATGAACCCACATAAAGGTCGGAAACGTCACTTGTGTAGTTGCTGGTGGCATAGGTGTATTGATTCACCTTGAGCGCATTGGCTGCATCTACCGCAGCGGAGGCTGTTGATGGCTCACTGCCTAAGGTTGCAGCACCCATTGCCTCATTCTCAGCCTTTATGCCCACATAAAAATCGTAATTCTCCTTTGCTCCCGTGAAAGTAGATGTTGCGGCTTCAAGAGCATCCTTGGCATCGTTGTAACCATCGGCAGTCGAAGGTTCTGATTTGTCTATTTCTGCTTGCAGGTCTGTGCGTTCATCTCCCGTCACGTTGCTATAAGTAGCATTATCGATAGCAGTTTGAGCGGCTGTTCGAGCGGCATTCCATGCATTTCTGTTTGATGCCAAAGCATACTTTGTTGCCAAGTCATTGTAAGCATTTTCCAATGTTGTAGCATTATCACTTGATTTTACTTCCTCCGCAGCATCAATAGAAGCCTTTAAAGTAGAGTTGGAAGTGTCTTCGTTATATACAGCTGTCGCTTCAGTTATCAAGGTCTGAAGAGATGCGGTGAGGTTCCAATAAATCTTGAAATTATCAAATGCATAAAACTTTTCTGTTGTTGCGCTATGATATGCCCCCAAAGTGAAAGTAATAGCTGTTCCCGTGGATGTGAAAGGTTGAGAAACGGTTTGCCATGAACTGGCTGTCGAAGCATTATAGCGGTTGGATCCAATCTTAATATATCCATCACCTGCATCAGTTCTGCTAATATACCAATTTGCTTCTAGTTTATAAGTACTTTTGGGTAGAGTGACGCTTTGAGACAATTCCAGTCTCTGATCCTTGTAACTATTGTTAAATCGGATTCGATACGTTTGTGTTCCGCCTGTTTCCAAACTGGGCACACTTGAGAAAGTACTCCATGATAAATCCCCAGACTTAAGGGCTGTCATATCCCACTCTTTACCAGATTGGTAATTAATTGACCACCCAGAGGGAAGATAGATGGCTCTATCTTTGTTGGATTCGCCTCGTGGATATTTATGAACTGTATAACTATCCTCAAAATCGGCATTGGTTAGGTATGTGCTGGTCACATCCTTAAAAACATCATCTGCAAGGGCAGAATTACCCCCCCCACAAAGGGTACACAAAGCTAATAGCGATAGCTTTAATCGTTTTAATTTCATTTTTGTTAGTTGTTAGTTAATATTATTGTTTATAATGTTTCTTCGCAATGGATAGTCAATAAACAATAGGCTCTTTCAGGTAAAATCGTGCAAAAGTACAGAAAAATCCGAAGCAACAGCAAAGAAAGGACAGTTCTGCTTTAACTTTTATGATTTATTAACGGACAAAGCTTAGATTCTTAGACTATAGACGTTAGTCGTTAGTGATTGCCTTGTGCAAGACTCTATTCTAAGGATTCAAGGAATTACAAACAGCTGGGGCTTTGAAATTCTTTAACAAGTGGGCTCTCAGGAATCGCGTATTTGCAAGCAAATGCTCTCTTGATTGAAAATACGCGAATATTTCGAGGTTTTAACAAACCACTGATTATCAGAATCTTAGCCCACGGAGTTCTGTTTTGGAGAAGTTGGAGATGTCAGTTTTGGAGTGCAACTCTTAGAGTTGTACACCATAACTCTATGTTCTGCCTCTCTTAACTCAATGTAACGAGATGCTCATTCCATTGTAGTGAGGGTGTAAAAGCATAGCTTTGAGCAATTCATTCCATTGTTCCGACACGCTGAAGACACAAAACCACCTGCACAAAATCGGCGTTCTGTGCAACTTTCCGCTCTAGATTGCAACTTCCGGACAAGCGCTTTTTTTTACCAATTTTCTTGACAGAGAGAGGAACTTTTGGAGCAGCGAGTACCAACATGCTTGCATGAATACAATGAATTATGTAGGTCGAGGCAACGGGGATTGCAGAAAAGAAAAAGGTCCCGCCCCCAAGAAGAGGACGAGACCCATCATGTGTTTCAATATAGAAGATTATTATTTCAAGAAGGCGAAACGGCCTGTAATGTCATTGAAGAACACCTTGTAGCTTCCGGCAGGAACACTAATGTTGGGACCATTCTGAGTGCCTAAGCCGAAGAAATAGCTTTCGTTGCTTGTGTCAACGGCTGCACCCCAGTTGACATCCCATCCACCATTGGCGCGGAACTTCAGTTCGGTAGCGCCGTCGAAGGTAGCCTCGGCATACCAGTTGTGCGGTGTCACCTGTGTCATCTCGAGGTCGCTGCCCCAGCTATTGAATCCACCAATGAGTCCGATGAGTGTGTACTCCGTGGGATTCTGGTTGTCAAGGCGTGTCCAGGTGTACTGCATAGTAGCGGTGTTCACCGTGAAGATGTAGTACTCGGCAGAAGGTGCGGAGATAGCTTGTGAGCCACTGGTGATGATAGCACCCGAAGGATCAGCACATCCATCATCCTTACACCCCCAACAGTTGTCCCAGTTACCGAGATCTTCCTGCTTCCACAGCTTCAGATCCCATGCACCGCTGTACTTGGAGACGTAGCTCGCAACAGTATTGGACTCGGGGATGAGCAGAGCCTTGGCAGCATTGTCGGGACTCCATCCTGTCAGTCCACCCACCAAGAAGAGCTTGGGAGCATCGCCGATGGTCTTGATCTCATAAGTGCGCTCCATCATGTTCAGCGTGATGACGATAAACTTGGCACTCGGATCAGATACATGGAGAGAGTAGTCGCCACCGAGGTTGTAACGATAGTCGAGCTTACCAGAGAGGTCCTCGCTCTTGCCTGTGGTACCGAAGAGTTTGTTCCATACATTGTCGTTGGCAATGGCATCGAGGGCCTCGTCATCACCGATGGCAAACCAAGAGTCGCCCGATGTAGGAATGGTGATGGTGAAGATGGGGTCTTCATAGACATCGAGGGCACTATGCTCGAACTTCAGCTCCTTGGTCTGTGCAGAGCTGAACCAGTCGAGCGGACCGCCTACTACATAGTAGTTCTCAGCAATAAACGGAGCTTGGGGCACAACGGTGAGCGTGAACTGACCAGCATCGATAAGCAAATCGTCGCCATTCAGGTTGACACGGCTATACACCTGAGCCTTGAATGTGCGGGCCACAGGGCGTTTGCCATAGGCATCCTCGGCAATTTTCTGAAGTTCTGCCACCGACACCTTACCAGCGAGGTCGGCATTGACCACCTTCATAGAAGCTGTAGGCAACTGGCCGTCGCCAGAAGGAGTGAGTTCAACGGTATTCTTCTCTACACGAGCACCGGCAGGGAGGTTTGAGGCCTCTGCCAAGGTGAAGATGCTGATGCTGTCTTCCGTCTGGGCAGCCAGGTCGATGGTAGCTGTCTGCGTGGAAGCGACGGAATAGCCAGGAATGGTGATGGCCTCTTCCTCTCCATTCGTCTGGGGCTGTGCCCAGTCATCGTAGTCGCCGTTACAGCTGGCAAGCACAAGGCCCGCGCAAGCTGCTAACGTATATTTAAATAGATTTTTCATATTCATCATCGTTTAATGTTATTATTCCCATTTAGTATCTACCTTACCCGTATCTTTGTCGAAGTCCATGAAGAGCTTCTTACCGGGCTCTACGGCAACAGAGAAGCTGGCACCGGCATCCTTCTTCCAGCTGGTGTTGATAGCGTACTTCACACCACGCCATGTGATGGTCTTAGGCTTAGAACCGGTAAGCGTGAACTCAGTCTTCCACCACTCGATGCCAGGAAGCTTGATGTAGGCACGCAACTCACCGGCACCCTTGAATTCGGGTGATACCCAAGGCTGAGAAGCGTCGGCAGGAGCTGTCATCTCCCATTCAGGATTGGAGTCATCCCAGTTGCCACCGCAACCCTCACCAATCACGTATGCGTGAGCAGGATAGACGTTGAGCGTTGTGAGCAGTTTGTTCTCGGCTTCGTTCACCTCGTTGGTGAAGTGTACTGCATACCAGCCGGCATTGGCAACCTTAACGGTTCCACCGTCGCCTTGGCTGATACCTGCGGAAGCATTGTCGTTGACAGCAACGAGAGCAGACCATCCGTCACCGGTATCCTCGTCCTCACCAAAGTTGAAGGTGCTACCGGCAGCAGCATAGAAGAGACCTGTGAACTCGCCCTTCGTACCAACGATGGCACCCAGCTCCTTGGCATTCTTACCTTCCTTGATGGAGGTGCCACGCATGAAGAACTCTGTCGGCATGGCTGCCACATAGCTGGCCACCACCTTCGGCAGTTTGATGACGTTGGAGTTGATCCAACCCAACTGGTTAACCTCTGCACCAACATGGGCACGCAGACGGATGAAGATAGGCAGGACAATTCCTGAGGGGTCTGCACCGTCGTGAGCAGCCTGATAGAGTTTGACGACGGCTTTGTTCAACTCGGCACCATCCACCTTCATGTCGGCTTGGTTGTAGGAGGTCTTCAGTGTGCGATAGGCAACGCCTTCGACATCGGCTGTGGCAAAACGCTCATCGAGAGAGACCTGTACCTGATAGTAGGTCTTCAGCGGCATGCCATAGGCAGGCTGCGAGCAGGTGAGTCTGACGGTTTCAGACTTCGACAGGTCGTAGATGTTATCACCCTTGGCAAGTCCAGGGACATTCAGAATGAACGATCCCTCTGCCGGCTGTTGGAATGTAGGATTGCTCTTGTCGTCCTTCTCACAGGCTGTAAGCGTGGCCATAGCAAGGGCAACGACGGCAAACATTCTTCCTATGTTATATATTCTTTTTTTCATAATCAACCTAACATTTTAAATTAATAGCCTTTGTTCTGATGCATATTCTTATTGTTGTTGATATCGTCCTGAGGGATGGGATAGAAGCGGAAGTGATCATCAACAGGCTGGCCGGCAGCTTTGCCACCCTTCCATGCCCAGATGTACTTGTTTCCGACAAACTGTCCGAAACGGTTCAGGTCGCTACGACGACGTCCTTCCATATAGAACTCGCGGCTCCACTCGTCGATGATGTCCTGCTCTGTGAGTACGGGGAGCGGGATGGCATTGGCACGGGTGCGAAGGAAGTTGATGTCGGAAATGGCATCGGCATCACCCAGGCGGAACTTAGCCTCACCACGGGTCAGATAAGCCTCGGCCAGACGGAACAGAGGAATATCAACATCGGGGAACTCCTTGTCATGAACGGCTTCGCCATCAGAGCAGATGTTCTGCCACTTCACGATAGAGATACCGTCGAGGAAGTTGTTGAGCTTGTCGGTGCGCAGCTTGCGGATGCCACCGCCACAACCGGCATAGAAGAGGGCGCGGTCATCGCTTGCAGCAGCGAGGATTCCCTGGGTGTCGGCACCGCTGGCAGCATCGAGGGCGATGATCTGCGACTCGGTAGCCTTCTCGGGAGCCTCATCCGTAGCCATGGGGATATTCTCCAAGGGGAAGAACTTCTTGATCAGGTCGGGGCGAGCGTAGTTACAGCTCCAGCAGTTGCTGGTGCCGGCATACGGCATACCCGAGATGCGGGTGGAGGATACCAGATAGTTGGCACCAGAATAGCAACGGGTCTTCAGACCGTCCTGACGGATGGGAAGGATTATCTCCTTCATGGCATTGACGTTGCGGTCGTTGTCGGCCATGAACACCTGTGCGTAGCCGCTGTAGGTAAGTCCGTTCTTCGGATTGGTAACAGGGATTCTGCTCAACTCGTAGGGACCTTCAATCAACTTGTCGCAATAGTCGATGGCCTTCTGATAGTCTTTCACGGCACCATCGGTATAGACGGCAGAGTTCAGGGCCAGACGTGCATGCAACATATAGGCTGCACCCTGGTCGGCACGACCGAAGTTCTTGCTGTCGTTGAAAGAACCCATCGGTGCCAACTCCGACTCAATGGCGGTGAGCTCCTGGTCAATCCAGTCGTAGAGTTCCTTGCCGGCCTTCTCTACGGGCAGTGCGTCGAGAGCATCGTTCTCATCCTTGAACGGAGCCTTGTGCCACAGGTCGAGGAAGTACCAGTAGTGGAGGGCACGCAGGAAGCGGGTCTCTGCACGGAAGTACTTGTAATCGCCATCGGCAGCCTTGCCTGCGGTCTCGCTCAGATAGAAGTTGAAGAGCGTGATGTCGTAGCCCAGACGCTGGTAGGCCCACTGTGTACGTGCTGAGTTGGCATTCCATCCGATTCCTGAGATCTGAGGAATGTCGGTATCAGTCTGCCATGCCCAGTTACACTCGTCGGTAGGCAATTCCATCAGGTTGAACGTTGTGCGGTAGAAGCCACTCTCACCCTCATCACTCGAAATGTCACCCTTTCCGGCAGGGCCCTGCTGACCAGTCACACCTAAAGTGGCATAAACCTTGGCAAGAAGTCCCATGTCTTCATAGGAGGTTGACGTTTGCGGGTCAATAGATGAGATATTCAAATCGTCTGCACATGAGGCAAGTCCCAAGACAAGAAGACTTGCTGCAGCTGTTTTTATCAAAATATGTCTCATAATTGTATATCCTTTATTATTTATATGTTTACACCTTTAGAAATTGAGAGTCAGACCCAGCTGGAAGCTGATAGGACGTGGATATGGGTTCTTGTCAACACCGCTGCTCACCTCGGGGTCGATGCCCTTGTACTTGGTGATGATGAACGGGTTCTGGACGGTGAAGAACCAACGGCCGGAGAAGTAGTCGCGGCCGGCATACTTCAGCTGAGGACCAAAGGAGTAACCCAACGTGATGTTAGAGCACTTCAGGTAAGAAGCGTTGCGAACAAAGTAGTCGGAAAGCCAGTATTCGGTTCCTACGCCGGTAAAGCCCAGGTCAACAGCTTCGGGGAAGGTGTTGGTGAAGGCACTGTTGCTGTAGAGACCAGAAGCACTGATGGAAGCCTTGTCAGAGAGATGGTTGTAATAAACGTAGTTGTTGAACGAGGCATGGAAAGCTGCACTCAAATCCCAGTTCTTGTACATGAACTTGGTGGTGAAGCCCATGATTACATCGGGAGCGGGGCTCTTGTAGCAATATCTGTCCTTGCTATTGATCTCACCATCACCGTTGCGGTCAACGTACAGGCCCTCGATGGGTTTGCCATTCTCGTCATAAACCTGCTGGTAAACGAAGAAGCTGTTGGCGGGCTCGCCGACCTTGTTCACCATGATGGTGGTGCTGTTACCACGTGAAATGGTTTCGCCTGTTGAGATATAGTAATCGTTGTCGCCCTCGCTGCTGCCTGTGAGCGATGTCACTTTGTTGTGGTTCCATGCTACGTTGTAGGTCACCTGCCAGGTGAAGTCCTTGGTCACGATAGGACGTGCGTCCAAAGAGAATTCAACACCATAGTTCTTCAGGTCGCCAATGTTCTTCGTCATGGTAGAAGCGAAGTTGGTACCAACGGGAATGACAACTGTGTTGAGTAGGTCGGTGGTCTTGCGGTAATAAGCATCAACGCTGGCAACGATTCGGCCGTTCAAAGCGGAGAAGTCGAGACCGGCATTCCAAGTTGTGGTGGTCTCCCACTTCAAATCGCGGTTATAGGAAGCCGGGCGGATGGTTTGGTAATAGGTATCACCAAAGGGATACTGTGCATAAGAGTTACTGATTGTATAGAGCGGCATGTAAAGGAACTCGCCGTTGATGTCCTGCTGACCAGTCTTACCCCAGTCGAGGCGGAGCTTCAGTTCGTCTATCCATCTGACGTTCTTCAGGAACTTCTCGTTGTTGATCTTCCAAGCCAGAGCAACAGAGGGGAAGTAGCCCCACTTGTTTTTCTTGTCGAAACGGCTGGAACCATCAGCACGGAAGGTGCTGGTGAGCATATAGCGGTCGAGCAAGGTGTAGTTCAGACGGCCGAAGTAAGAGACAAGGCCATAGTGGGTAGCCCAAGCCTGCTCGTCACGCAGGGCAGGATTGTAGGCTTGACCTGTGAAAGGATCTGTTCCCTGCCCTTCGTTGTATCCGCTACGGTGGTAGTGGCTTTCCTCAGCACCAGCCATCACATCCACAAAGTGAGCTCCGAACTCCTTCATGTATTGTGCGTATGCATTACCCGTTACAGAATACTTGTAATAGCGTTCTACGCCCTTCCAACCATAATAGTTGTTGGAGAAGCTATAGCGAGAGATGTCTTTGCTTTCCTCTGACTCGGTGTACTGGGCACCCAAAGATGCGTGGATATGCAAATCCTCGAAGCCATGAATCTTATAGTCGGCCTCGACATTTCCACTGAAGTCATCAACAGCTGACTGGTCGTACATGTTCTTCAAGAGAGCCACGGGGTTCTGCGGGGAGTTGGGGTTGTTGGTGAACTTCCAGGAGGAGTCGAAGGAAGAATCCTCGGCCACGGCCTGTGCTCCCTGATAGTAGCCATTGAAATACTGGCTGGCCTCAGAATCGTCGAATACGGGACGAGTCGGGTCAATGCTCAATGCAGCTCCGATAGCACCGCCTGCATCGGCATAGCGGTTCTTCTCGTGCATGTATTTACCCGTGATGTTCAAGTTCAGATGATCCTCGAAAAAGGTAGGAGCAACGTTGAACGAGCTGTTGAAACGGCGCATCCAAGAGGTCTTCACGATACCGTTGGCTACGTTGTAGCCGGCACTGACACGATAAGGCATGTTCTTGATACCACCCTGGATAGAGATGTTGTGATTGGTGCTCACAGCCGTACGGAAGATCTCATCCTGCCAGTCGGTGTTGGCATCGCCGAGCTTGCTGGCATCGAGACCGTCGATGCTGGCAACAAGTGCGCGATAGGCATCACCGCCGAGGGTATCGTACTTCTTCTGAATCTTCGAGATGGTAATATCACCATTATAGGTAACAACAGGCTTCTGACCCTTGCGGCCCTTCTTGGTAGTAATCATGATCACACCGTTAGAACCGCGGCTACCATAGATGGCTGTTGCAGAAGCTGACTTCAAGACGGAGAAGGTCTCGATGTCGTTGGGGTTGATCATAGCCAGAATGTTTGACATGCCCTTGGCTGTAGCACCATCGATTGTCAGACCGTCGATGACATAGAGAGGATCGTTGGTAGCGTTGAGCGAAGCTCCACCACGAATACGAATCTGTGCGCCTGCACCAGGAGTACCGCCTGCGGTCTGAACATCCACACCGGCAATCTTACCAACGAGCATGTCGCTGGCGTTGTTGGTAATACCCTTTGACAACTCATCGGGCTTCATGGCTGTGACAGAACCCGTCAGGTCGCCCTTCTTGGCACGTCCGTAACCAATGACAACCACTTCCTCCAACGCTTTCTGGTCTTCGTTCATCGTGATAACCACGTTGGCTGAGGCAGTCGCCTGTACATCCTCGTATCCGATATAGGACACATTAAGAGTAGCTCCCTTGGGAGCATTCAACGTGAAGTTACCGTCAAAGTCGGTCACCACTCCGCCACTCTGTCCCTCTACGCGGACAGTAGCACCGATGATCGGTTCGCCGGAAGCATCCTTCACATGGCCTTTCACAGCAATCTGCTGAGCAAAGGCTCCGACAGACAGGATAAGCCCACATATCAATGCGAGCATCCTCTGAGGCATTGTAATTTTTACCTGCTTCATCTTATTACATTTTTAAAGTTAAAGTTTGATATGTTGTTAGTCGTTTTAATTATCAAGTTCAGACAACGCAGTTCTTTCAAAGTGCAAAAGTAATTTTCTTTATCCTATGTTTTTTCTTTTTAGATAACAAAAACACACTTTTACAAATGCAAACGTTTGCATTTACATTCATTAATAAATAAAGGTATGCGCGAGGGGGCTATTATCTTTTTGCATACCTTTGTAGCATCAAACGAAAACAATGAGCACGCCTACATCAATCACAATGAAAGATATAGCACGGGAACTGGGTGTTTCGATAGCCACGGTTTCCCGCGCCTTAAAGGATAGTCCCCACATCAGCGCTGAACAGCGGGAACGCATCAAGGCGTATGCCCGTGAGCACAACTTCACGCCCAACGTGCTGGCGGAGAACCTGCGCAACTCGCGCATCCGTCCGCAGAAGATTATCGGGGTGATCATCCCACAGTTTGCTCATTACTACTTCTCTTCCATCCTGAGCGGCATTGAGGAGGAAGCCTCAGCTCACGGCTACAGCGTCATCGTGGCACAAAGCAATGAACAGTATGACCAGGAGGTGCGCATCTGCCGCTCCTTCATCGAGCACAAGGTGTGCGGTGTCATCGTGTCACAAGCCAAGGACACTCAGCAGTATGGGCACTTCCAGATGCTCATCGACCTGGGCATCCCCCTGGTCTTCTACGACCGCATCTGTACGGGCGTGCATGCCAGCATGGTGGTGGTGGATGACTACATGGGAGCGTTTAATGCCGTGAAGCATCTCATCAACACAGGCTGCCGCCGCATTGCGTTCTATGGCTCACCCATGAAACTGGAGATTTCCAAGAACCGCTACAATGGTTACCGTGATGCCCTGCTGAAAAACGGGCTTCAGCCACGCGATGAATGGAAACAGACTTGCGACAACCGTGCCGACGCAGAGGCTTTAACGCCGGAGATTATGCAACAGGAAGAGATTCCCGATGCGTTCTTCGCCGTGAACGACGATACTGCCATTGGCATTCTTCACACGGTGAAACGGATGGGCTACAGGGTGCCGGAGGACATCTGTGTATGTGGTTTCACAAACGGACCGCAAGCCGTGGCGTGCGACCCCATGCTGACCACTGTCGAGCAACGGGG
>JAFSWU010000234.1 GCA_017444365.1 Prevotella sp. | reverse complement strand
TGCCCGTTCCGCCTCACATACACTGGGGATTACCCTGACGCGGAGCAACAGCACCAAGGGGAAGGACGGCAAGCCGCTGGGAATGGCAGGATTTCCTCACCATGCCCTCGACACCTACTTGCCGAAACTCGTCCGTGCCGGGCTTCGTGTCGCCATCTGTGACCAGTTGGAGGCACCGAAGCAGACGGTAAAGCGAGGTGAGACTGCCACCTCTGCCGATGGGCTAACGCCCAAACAGGAAGTAAAGGAAATAGTAACGCCGCAGGAGAAGCAAGTGACTTCTGAAAGCGAGGAAACACACAAGGGGGTACGCCGATGAAAAGAATAATCCATGTACCAGTCATTCTGCTGGCATTCCTCCTGTTGGTGTCAGCACCATCCAGACTATGGGCGGTTGCCCCAAGAGTAACAAAAACCACAAAAACAATGAAAAATAGTGAATACATAGAGAAATATGCCGCCTTTGCCCAGGAGCAGATGATCAAGTACGGCATTCCTGCCTCGGTCACGCTGGCGCAGGGAATCCTCGAAAGTGCCAGTGGCGGCAGCGAACTGTCGCGCAAGGGCAACAACCATTTCGGCATCAAGGCCACAAGCAGCTGGCTCAATGCCGGTGGCAGTTACCTGGTCTATACGGATGACAAGCCCAACGAGAAGTTCTGCCGCTATGCCAGCGTGGGCGATTCATACGAGCATCATTCCCTGTTCCTGAAAAACAACAGCCGCTATGCCCGCTGTTTCCTACTGGCTCCCGATGACTATAAGGGATGGGCGGCGGAACTGCAACGGGCGGGCTATGCCACCAGCAAAAGCTATGCAGCCTCACTTCAGAACATCATTGAGCGGAACGGTCTTCAGAAGTATGACCAGCAGGTACTGGCCATGACGGGCAGGACACCCACGGTGTCGGCCATCAGCAATCAGAACGACCTTGCTCACCGCTCGTCTGTTCTGCCGTCCTCACCGACACCCGCAGGGCAGAACGTCGAAGGCCAGCAGGAACAGCCGAAGCCGAGAAGCAATGAGTCGTACTTCAACACCATCCGTGCCGATGCTTCTGACGGACAGCAGCACGACGATGATTGGGAAAAGAAGATGCTTTGTTCTGAAGACGGCAGTAGCCAGCATCCTTCGGCTGACCCAATCCTGGATCTGGCCGTCTCGACCTTCACGGGGCTGATGGGCGTGGCCGTGATGATAGACAGCGGCGCGGACCAGGCGCAGATACAGGATGCAGCAGCGAAAGTCCCCAAGGGAAAGCTGGACTTCTCCTCATTGTCATCTTCGCTCTTTGAACAGGGCATGGCAGCACAGGAGGAGCAGGGCAGCAAACTTCATGTATAACCAGTCAATAATTATTTCATAAACATCAAAAACATCAAAAACAATCGAATCATGATCAAAGCAGAAGTAACATTGTGCGGAACTGTCAGCAGGATTGCGGCAGTACGCAACGGAAGGGAGGGCAAGCAGTTCGTGTCCTTCGGCATTCAGATCGTCATCAAGGCACGGTCGGGCATTAACAAGACTATCGACATCAGTGTTGCCAAGGACTGTCAGGATGGTGAGGACATCAGCCTTATCCGTCAGGGAAGTCGCATTGAGGTGAAGGGTATGCTCACCTTCCGCAAGAAAGGCGATGCCCTGTATCTCAACATGGAGGCAACCGCTGTCAACATGGATAATGTCAGCGCAGAGGACTCCATCGTCGGGGAACTCCAGTTCCTTGGCAAGGCAGGCAAGAACGTGGAGGTCAAGACAACGAAGAAGGGTGATTCTTTCATCGTTTTCTCCGGCTTCAGCACCAGCAAGGAGGATGATACCT
>JAFSWU010000233.1 GCA_017444365.1 Prevotella sp. | reverse complement strand
TCTTCTGTCCGCGAGTGAAGAAGTACTCATAGAAGAAGGTACTGCCGAAGCGGTCGTACATCAGCGGTTTCATCTGTTCCTCGCTCATGCCGGCGTATGTCTTCTGTGCGGCAGTCATGAAGTCCTGGAATGTGTCTTTGACCTCTTTGTCGAAAGGCATGTTGGAGATGTCCACCTCATGTTCCAAGTTGCCATAGAGAATGGCGGCCTCCTGATAATGGATGGGCATGTGCTGGTCTTTATGCAATGTGGCATAGTGGAAGAACCGTGGCCAGAAGAGCTGAATATCCTTCATCTGTAAGGCTGCGATGAGCGATAACTCCTGCAGTTGCGGGTCGTTGCTCTCGATGTTGAGGAAGCGGGTCAGCAGGAACACTTCGATGAGGGTGTTGTCGCTGGTCAGTATGTCGTCAACCTTCAGCAAGGGCAGTATGGGCTTGAACTCCGGGTCTTTCTCAATGAGTTTGGGGTTCTTGATGTATGCCTCATATTTCTCTGCCCATTCCTTGTAGTACTTGGTTTGTTTCAGAATGTCAACATATTTCTGTGCGACCTTGAACTCTCCGTTCAACAGGGCACACTTCAGCATATACTTGTAGTAGTCGATGCGCCACCCATATTCCACACCATCCTCCAGACACCAGCGGTAGCAGAAGTTCAGCTGTCCGTAGTTGAAGTAGAGAATCTTACCGCCCGACTGCGTCATGCGAACCCGGAAGGGAGCCTCGCAAGCCTTGGCACCGTTGGGATAGTGGAACATCTCATCGCCGGCCCGTCCCAAACGTATCAGCGCGAGGTTCTTCATGAGCCACATCATACGGGTTCCCTCCACTTTGTTGTCGCGGGCAAGTGTGAGCACGCCTTCCCAGTCGAGGTTCTCCACGCAGCGGTTCATCTCCAGTTCTTTGTGGAAGTTATAGTCCTTGTACCAATAGGTGTAGCCGGCATAGGCAACGCCTCCGATGATGATGACCTGTGCCACCAACCATGCCATCAGGCTCTTCGCACCTCGTACCTCGCACTCTCCTCTTTCCTCACTCCTCTCTCCTCTTTCCTCTTTCCTTAAGCGCAATGGCAAACAGCACAAGGCTGGCTGCTAATATATAATAAGGTATATAATAGTTGTAATAGTCTTTGTCGAGACGGAAAAGCGGAATCCCCGTCCAGTAGATGTTCACGATGTTCGTCTGGTAGAACCAGAAACGGTAGTAGAGTAGGGGTAAACCACCAACCGAGAGGATGGTAACGACGCTGTCGATGGCTTTGTTCAGAAGCTTGTAGTCTTTTAGCCTCCAAGTGATAATGCCTATGAGGGCTCCACCCAGCAGGGCATAGAACCCAAACAGGGGATAGAGTATGGCAACGCTGAGAACGATGAACAGCGTGCGCAAAAACCATTTGCCTGGTACCGATCGGTAGGCCCATACCATCGCAACGGTCAGACAGGCACCGATGGTGCCGACAAAGTAATGTCCGCGTGCTTTCAGGTAGAACAGCCAGTAGCCTAAGTCCATGTCGGAGATGAGCAGTGCCACAGCGGGGATGAGCAATAGGGCCGCCCACTTGTTGGGAATGGCAAAGGCCCGTTTGGTGAGCCACATCAGTAGCAGCCACCAGCCACAGAGCAGTGACACGCCTATCCACGGGTGATAGAAATACTGTGTGAAGTAAGTTCCTAAATAGGTAAGCAGGCCTCCCGATACCACCATTTGCTGTTTCAAGAAGAGAGGCGTGTAAAGAAACAGATTCAGTTCCTGTACACGGAACAGCAAGAGTGACTCATACATCAGCAAAGCGGCTCCAACTACCACCACAGCCACGATGGGCAACAAACATGCCCACCAGCGCAAGGCCTTTGCGCTGATGCCTTTCTGTGGGTGCTCCGAAGTCGGTTTCCCGTTATGGGTGGCAGTTGTGGCTTTAGCCTTCTGCCTGTTTGTTTTCTTTTCGGTTTTCATTTATATCATCATTTATCATTCCACATTCCACATTCCTCATTCCACATTCCACCTTCCACATATCATGGCTGATGGCGCGTGCTCCGAATCCCTCTTTCTGGTAGATGAGCGATTCCTTCAAGATTCGTCCGTCCTCTTCATTGGAAGTACCGAAGTCGAAGTAGCGGCATGACCATTCCCGCTCATTGAGCAGGTGGTTGAAGATGGCATCCATCACCCGAAGGTGTTTTCCTTCTTCATTCGCCGAGATATATTGTGTATGAACCACATTGCGGCTCAGATAGAGTAGGGTACCGCCCAGCATCCTTCCATCTTTCTCTGCTACGAAGAGACGGATGAGGTGGGGGAAGCGTGACTTCAGCAGTTGTATCTCTTCCAGCGAGTGTACGGGCTTGGCACCGAACCTTGCCATGAGGTTTCCCTGTAGGATTTCCCAGAAAGCGGACAGGTCTTCGCTCTCCCCGACGGTCACCCCGTTGTTGCGGCAGCGGTTGATGCCATATCTGCGGTCGCGGTTCCATTTCAGCCTGCGTTTCAGGTCTATGGTACACGACACGTTGCGCTCCAGCAGTTGCGCATTGCAGACGCTGTAGAGTGCGAACAAGTCTTCCTCTGCGGGAATGCTGTGATAGATATGTGGCACAGGCTTGTAGATCATCTGAGTGAAGCCCTCACTCTTCATGTATGCCATCAGCTCTCGGAAGAGCTGTACCACATGGGCTGTGGTGGCTTTCTCGTTACTGATAAGCCCACCGTAGGTCAGTCCTTGGTGCGAGTAGAGCGTGTCTCCCCGACGGTTGGCAGGCAGCAGCCCATAGAGTGTGCTGTTGAGATAGAAGAGCAACGAGTGGTCTTCAAACCTGTCGGCATGATAGTCCATGTAGCGGCGGTCGAACAGGAAAGTTCCGTTCTTCGATGTCGCTACGAACTGATTCCACTCGTTGGCTTGTGCAGCCGTATATCTTACAATCTCAAACATTCCACATTCCACATTCCTCATTCCACATTCCTCACTCCACATTCCTCAAAAACTCCTCGTATTCGCGGATGTAGTCTTCCTCTTCAAACAGTTCCGAGGCCAATACCAGACAGACTGCTCCCGACGAGAAGTCTTCCAGTGTACGCCAGATGTTGGTGTCCACGATCAGGCCTTGATAGGGATGGTTCAGGTGGATGGTGTTCTTGATTCCGCGTCCGTTGTCGAGTGTCACATCGAAAGAACCGCTCACGGCTACGATGAACTCCTTGCACTGCTTGTGGGCATGGCCGCCTCTCCATTCACCTGAGGGTACATCATAGACCCAATAGACTCGTTTCACCTCGAAAGGTACATTGCGCATCTGCTCGACAACGGTCAGGTTGCCGCGCGGGTCCAAGAATTTATTGAGATCAATAATCTGTCCTAATTGTTCCATTCGGTAGCTTCGTACTGTATAATTCGTGCGAAAGTACGCATTTTTGCTGAATCCTCAAAATAAATCCCTCATTTTCTTCATCCTTCATCCAATCATTCTCCATCCCTGCTTACCCAAAGCTCATACCGTCCATCGCTCCACAATGTGTTGTAGTCATATAAACCACACAGCATCAGGCAGACACTGTTAAATCCATCGGTCATCGACTGCTTGTCAACCAACATCAGTATCTGTCGTTGTGCCGTCTGTTTTGTCGATGCCTGCTTGCTAAGACCCCTCTCCGCAATGCGTATATATCTAAGGTTCATCTGTTCCGAGGTGAATACATCGGAGAACACGGCATAGGGCTCGCATTCCAGCATGGAGATGAGTGGGAGCGAGAAGTTGCATACCATGTAGCTTCCTTTCGGGATGAGTGGCTTCAGCTCTTTGAGCAGTCGGTTGTGCAGGTCGGCATTGGCCTTGGTGGTATAGATGTGGTGGGCAACTGGGCTCTCAATGGTGTATCGGCATTCGAGTCGGTTGCCTTCTTCCATCATCGGACGCTTCACGTTGGTCAGCAGCAGGGCTGCAACAACGGCGGTGGAAGCGATGCCAAGTGCTTGCCGGTATGAGGGCGCGTACAGGGTCGGGAGCTTTCGAGTGAACTCGCAGAGGTAGGCTGTCGCCAAGGGTAGTGGCAGAAAGAACAGGCATTGCCCGAAGAAGTCGAGACCGCCATTGCTGCCTACAGGATAAACCAGTGGAACGAAGAGTGAGAGCAGGAACAGGGCATCGGTCGCGGGTGAAAGCCGCACGCCTGACACCAGAGCGGCGAACCCTAATAGGCAGACGGCTCCCATGATGCCGCCAATGGGTTCCCACAGATAGATGTTGACGATGATGGCGATGCCGAGTATCGCGATTGCCAACAGCCTGTATGTGCGTTGCAGCTTATAGCAAGCCGCCATCAGGAGCAGCAGGAAGCCTGCCCCCACGCAGCCCTGTGTGAAATAAGTCTTGTAGGTGGTGTAGAGTCCTATGACAACGGCCTTCATGCTGTGCGGGTCTTCACTGTCGGAGCTGATGGTGAACAGGTTCGACCAGGTGGTGGCCCAGGTCAACAACATCTCTTCGCCCCCACTTAGCCAGAGGTAACCTGTCATGAGCAGACAGCCGCCAAGCACGCCGCTGCCAAAGGAAAGAAATAGAATCGTTGTAGAAATGCCGAGCCTGTATCTCTTCGTCAGTAGAAGGGCGGCGAAGAGGAGTAAGAGGAATGTGACGTTGACGATACGGAAGAATATGGAGATGCCCGTCAATACGCCTGCTGTCAACAGCCAGATGCTGTGTCGTTGGGTAAACAGTCCGCGGTGCAGTGTCAGGATGATGAGCACGAGCAAAGTCGTGGAATAGTCGTTGTAGTTGATGTCGAGATAACTCCCGAAGTGGGCAAGCGTGGCAAGGGCAAGTCCGATGAAGATGATGCGCTCTCGCAGATAGCGGCGCAGCGACAGAAAGATAACAGCCTGTAGGCATAGCAGCAGGGCGATGTGCATCACCCGTAGGGCCATGAAGGAGTTGGCATCTGTCCATGCAAGGATCTGTCCTGTCAGCAGATACGTGGCAATCCATTGCCCTAAGTAGGCCGTCACGCCAGGGTTGGTAGGGAAGTGCTCGTATCCTGACAGGTACATGCCGATGTCAAGATACGAGAGTCCCTGCATAGCCTGCACTCCTAAGAATGCCGCCACTACCAACAAATAGACTGCTAACGATTTCTTCATCTCTCAACTCTCATCTCTCAACTCTCATCTCTCATTTCTCACCTCTCACCTCTCAACTCTCACTTCTTCATATACGGATCTGCCCCCAGCACGGTTGTTGCCAGTCGCTTGGCTTTGTCGCGCAGGGCATCGAGGTTATCGCCCACTTCTCCGTAGCAGAGCACCACGCCCATGCGACGTCCCTTGTGGGCCTCGGGCTTGCCGAAGATGCGCACACGGGTTCGGTCTTCCTTCAGGGCATCTATCAGGTTGTATTCGGGTGCGTGGTCGGTGTCTTCGTTGGCCAGTACCACTGCCGAGCAGCCACAGTGCTCAAGATGGATGCCGGCAATGGGCAGACCGAGCACGGCGCGCAGGTGCAGTTCAAACTCGCTGAGGTTCGTGGTATGACCGAGTGTCACCATGCCCGTGTCGTGCGGACGGGGTGACAGCTCGGAGAAGATAACCTCGCCGTCGGCTTTCAGGAAGAACTCTACACCCCAGATGCCAGCACCTGTCAGTGCTCGTGTCACCTTGTCTGCCATCTCCTCTGCCTTCCGCAGCGAAGCCTCTGGAATCTGATAGGGCTGCCAGCTCTCACGGTAGTCACCACCTTTCTGTACGTGTCCGATAGGCGGGCAGAAGAGGGTGGGACCATTCTTCTGGGTGACGGTGAGCAGGGTGAACTCGCTCTCGAACTGGATGAACTCCTCGATGATGACTTCCTTCACGTCGCCGCGGCTTCCTTCCATGGCCTCGCGGAAAGCCCCTTCCAGCTCTTCGGCATTGTGGACGTAGCTCTGTCCATGACCGCTCGACGACATCAGAGGCTTCACCACGCAGGGGAAGCCAATCTCCTCGGCGGCCTGCATGAACTCCTCCAGCGTCTTGGCATAGAAGTACTTGGCCGTGCGCAGTTCCAGTTCCTTGGCGGCAAGGTCGCGAATGGCGCGGCGGTTCATCGTGTAGTTCACCGCCCGTGCGCTCGGCACCACCTGTATGCCCTGCTTCTCGTAGTCGAAGAGTCGCTCGGTGCGGATGGCTTCAATCTCGGGTACGATGATGTCGGGCTGGTGCTTGGCCACGACGCGGTCGAGAGCGTCACCGTCGAGCATGCTGAACACTTCGCGCTCGTCGGCCACTTGCATGGCGGGCGCATTGTCGTAGCGGTCGCATGCGATTACATACACGCCGGCACGTTTGGCGGCAATTACAAACTCCTTGCCCAGTTCGCCTGAGCCCAGTAACAGAATCCTTTTCATTTTTATTATTAAATTAAGTCTTGTGGGTCTTATGAGTCTTATAGGTCTTATGGGGCCTATAGGTCCTATAGGTCCTATGGGACCCTTGGGCCTTGGGCCTCATCTGCCCCCTAATGTGATGACTTCGCAGTCCTTGAAGTCGCTGCCGTCGATGGTCAGTCGCACCAGCGTGCGCTCCTTGTGCCATCCCTGTATGCCGGAAGCCCCGGGGTTGATGTGCAGCAGTCCGAGCGTCTTGTCATATTGCACCTTCAGGATGTGCGAATGTCCACTGATGAACAGGCGGGGTGGGGAGGCGTAGAGCTGACTGCGTATCGACGGGTCGTAGTTGCCGGGGTAGCCGCCGATATGCTTCATGAGCACGTCCACGTCCTCACACTTCCAGCGCAGCCGCTCGGTGAACATCAGACGAAGGTCGCCTCCGTCGCAGTTGCCATAGACCGCTCTCAGTGGTCGGAACTCCGCTAACCGTTCTGCCACCTCCGTACTGCCGATGTCGCCGGCATGCCATATCTCGTCGCACGGCTCGAAGTAGTGCAAGTACTTCTCGTCCCAATACGAGTGCGTGTCACTGATGATTCCAACCTTCTTCATTCTAACCTCTTACCTATCACCTCTTCCCTATTACCTCTTACCTCTTCCCTATTACCTATCACCTCATCCCTATTACCTCTTCAATGTCTCTCTTCACCAACTCCACCGTTCCCTCTATGCCCAATCGTGAACTGTTCACGCACAGGTCGTAGCTGGCGGCATGTCCCCATTTCTTTCCTGTGTAGTAGTTGTAGTACGACGCGCGGTCGCTCTCCTGATGGTGAATCAGCTTGCGTGCCGTCGTGTCATCGCAGCCGTGCCGTTCTTGTACGCGACGAATGCGGTCGTCCATGTTTGCGGTAATGAAGATGTTCACCACCCCCGCCATATCGCGCAGGACGTAGTCGGCACATCTGCCCACAAACACGCAGGAGCCTTCCGTGGCCGCCTTGCGGATGGCATCGCTCTGGAACTGGAACAAGCTCTCTTCCGAGAACTGGTTGTTGTTGTAGAAGCTGCCCATGGCAAGTGTGCGCCCTGTTTGATGCACGATATGGCGCAGGAATCCTTTCTTCTCATCGCTCTGCTCAAAGAACTTGGTGGAGAACCCGCTCTCGTTGGCGGCAAGGTCGAGAATCTCCTTGTCGTAGAGCTTGCAGTTGAACTCCTCTGCCAGTCGCTTGGCTATGATCCGTCCGCCTGAACCTATCTGTCGTCCAATGTTGATAATAATCTTTTCCATATACTTGAACTCCTTAAACCTCCTTGAACTCCTTGAACCTTCTTAAACCTCTTGAACCTTCTTAAACCTCTTGAACCAGTAGAACATCATGCCGAAGGCGATGATGGCCGAGAGCGCGTCGCTTGTTGGCAGAGCAGCCCACACCCCGTCGATGCCCCATATCGTGGGCAGTATCAGCAAGAGGGGCAGTAGGAGCAGCAACTGTCGGGATAGCGAGAGGAAGATACTGATTTTCACTTTGCCAATGCATTGGAAGAAATTCGTCACCACCATCTGGAAGCCGATGAGCGGGAACACCAGCATGTTGATGCGGATACCGACGATGCCCATGTCGATGAGTGTCGGGTCTGTGGTGAACAGTCGTGCGCAGAAATAGGGCGCGAACATGGCTATCAGCCATCCGCACAGCATGATGCCAGTGGCGGCAATGATGGCATAGTTCAGCACGCGCATCAGTCGCTCGTTGTTCTGTGCGCCGTAGTTATAGCCTGCAATGGGTTGCATGCCTTGGTTCACGCCCATCACGAACATCACGAACATCATGGCAATGGAGTTTGAGATGCTGTAGGCACCCACCGCCATGTCGCCGCCGTAGCGCACCAGCTGGTTGTTCATAAATATAACAATGACGCACGCGCACACGTTCATTAAAAAAGGAGAGATGCCAATGCCGATGATGTTCTTCACCAGGTCGGCTCGCAGTCGGTAGATGCCCCGCTTCAGATGCAGCAGCTCCTCCTTGTTGCAGAACAGCCGCATCTGCCAGACCAAGGCGAGTGTCTGTGAGGTGATGGTGGCGATGGCCGCACCGCGGATGCCCCAGCGGAACCACCACACGAAGGCGATGACCAGCACAATGTTCATGCCCACGGTGAAGAGCGTGGCATACATGGCCTGTCGTGGCTTCGATGCGGCACGCAGCACGGCGTTCATGCCGAAGTACATGTGGGTGACGGCGTTGCCAAGCAGTATCACCTGCATGAACTCACGGGCGTAGGGCAGGGTGTTGTCGCTGGCACCGAAGAAACGCAGGATAGGGTCGAGGAATACTAAGCACACCACCATGAATGCCACGCCGATGATGATGTTCAGCGTCACGGTGTTGCCCAGCAAGTCCTCTGCCGTCTTGTAGTCTTTCTGTCCGAGCTTCACAGAGATGGCGGTAGATGCTCCCACGCCCACGGCGGCACCGAAGGCCGCACTGAGGTTCATGAACGGGAAGGTGATGCCCAGGCCCGCGATGGCGTCGGCTCCCACCACCTGTCCGATGAACGCTCGGTCGATGATGTTGTAGAGTGATGAGGCGGTCATGGCGATGATGGCGGGCAGTGCATATTGCCACAGCAATCCGCCAATCGGTTTCGTCCCCAGTTCCAGTGTCGCTTGTTTATTATCCATTTCTGAATGTGTTTCTTTACATGGTAAGTAAAAACCTGGAAAGACTATTCATGTCATGGAATTCATACATCTTAGCATTGCCGATACCACGAAGTCTTTCGTGTTTTCTGCTTTCTGCGACCTTTGTCATCATCATTTCTACATCTTCGTTTCGATTGATGAAACGGAATGTCACCGTATTCATCTCATCCATGATACTGATGAGTTCATCGGCAAATGAACGTGACATGAATCCAATATGGATAAAGTCAAGTGTTATCTGTTTTGCATGATGATTAATATGCAGGCGTAGCTCTGAAGCTCGTGATCTTGTATAGAGATCAGCCTTGTAGATGTCGTGTAATTTTATGATCTGTTCCATATTGCTTATTCTAAATAGTTTATATAGTTAAAATCCTCAGGTAGATTCACAGGAATACGTAGTAAGATGATTGTTCCTTTCCAGTTAAACAATTTTTTCAAACTGATATAGTCGTTACATGCGTCCTCGTATCTGTGAAAAGCACCTCCTGACAGCATGAAGAAGGCACCTTTCATACCAACAACGAGCATCTTTTTTGAGGTCGAGATTCCATATCCGCGGTTCTCTGCGTCAGGACGGTTTTTGGTAGAATACCCTTCATTGGCAAGTTTTAGTGCTTCAGCATCGCTGCCGTCTATTTCCTCTTGATAAAGTCCGGCTTTTTTAAAGCTGCCTGGTATAGTTATTCCAGTATCAGCAATACAAAGGTTTATCGTTCCTTCTTTTTTCAGATATTGTGAGAAGACATAACCATTTTTACTTTGAGAATGTTCATAAATGTTGTCCAACAATTCACTGATAAGGTAACTCAGAGACGAACTTCCTCCCTTGAAATTTGTTTGTTTTGTGATAATATGCTGGATAATGGATCCAAAAGAATCTTTGTTGGTATCTGTCATGGCAAAACTACAAAAAGGAAGGAAACTCTTATCAAGGTATCTTTCCATAACAGCATCCACGTCTTCTCGATGGTCATTATCGAAGTGTAACATTCTGTCAAAGCACACACTATTCATATATGATTGAATGGGGAGAGACATGTTGACACATTCAATATTTTCACCACAGGTGTTTTTATAGATTGCTAATGGTGCCAGAAAGAAGGGGTGGAGAAATTGTACATCTGTAAAATCCCATTGTACGTTATCAAAGTTGGAAGTTTCACCTATCACCTTAATGAGATAGTTGAAACTGAAACCTATACGCACTTCTTCTGCTACGTTGGGTATCTTTACTATCTTTTTCTCCATAATAGATTTTTTTTTGATAGTGCAAAGATAGTAAAATTGTCTCGAATAATATATGGTTTAAGGTGAAATTTTCCGTGAATTAACGAATCTTTTCTATAAATGTCCGCATTCTCAATCCTATACAAAAAAATGCGGGGCACCGAGTGGTGCTCCGCATTCTTGGTATGTGAAAGTGCCCCTCCGTTTCCTCCTCCCCCTTGGGGGAGTCAGAGGGGGCTCCTTTGATTAGTCGTCCCAGACGCTCTTGTGCTCGTAGAGACGAGAGTCGGCTTCTGTTCCTCCTTGATAGCTGGTTCCGCCGTAGGTGGTTCCTTGCAAGGATTCTGTAGCAGAAATCTTCGTGAGCAGTTCCTCTGCCATAGCCTCTTTCACTTTGGCAAACGGTTTGATATATCTTTTCTTATTCATAATCGTTCTTATTTATTAAATAATGTATAGTGAGCTTCCCTTACCCTCCCTTGGGGGAGGGCAGGGTGGGGCTCTTTTTATTTAACCAATATCTTTTTGCCGTTCACAATGTAGAGACCGCGAGTCGGCTTCTCGATCTTACGACCGCTGAGGTCATAGACAGCACCGTTGAACTTCTTCTCGGCAGCTTCGACGCTGTTGATACCAGTTACTTCACCATCGAGGTTAGAGAAGATACCCTTGATGCCACGAGCAGCAGCTTCGTCGTTCACAACGATGTAAGCACGGAATGCCTTGATGTTGACAGGATTCTTCTCTACAGCCTCATACCATGTGTTGTCGCTGATGAAGAATGCACCTGTGGGAACAGCGGTCGGCTCGAAGTTACCAACCATTGAAACATTTGTGAGTTCAATGTTGTTGAGCGTAGGATCAACGAATACATTGCCTACTTCGATGCTTGTGACGTCTTCCTCTGCATCATCAGCGAGCTTCACCATGTAGGGCTTGCCTGCCTCAATAGCATCAGCATCAGAGAATGTCAAGGTGAGATAGTCACCATTTTCTGTAGCATCTGTAAGTTCTCTTACAGTCCAACCCTCGGGCTTATCCATGTTGAAGGGAATGGTGAACGAGTTCCACTTGTTGCCAGCCTTGATGGTACGGTTCAAGGTGACGTTAGCATACTGAATCTCATTGCAAGCTTCGGTGTCTTTGAGCGTGAGGTCAACAGCTTGTGCTTTGAAGAGCTTAATTGCTCCATAAGCAACTTGACCACCATTGCCATCATGCTCTTTCTTGCTGAATGTCAGAGTGTAGTTACCTGCTGCATCAGTCTTAAAGAAACCAATATATGATTTCCAGTCTCCAGTGTTTGTCTGACCAGCGTTAGCTGATACCTCAGTTGCGGCAGGTTTAACAATCATTTCATTGCCTTCTGCATCTTTGATTACAACTGTTGTGACGAGTTGGCTATTCCATCCAGCAAAATCAAATGTAAGCTTGTAGTAGGTGTTTGCTTTCAGAGGCATTGTGTAACCCTCATCAAGACCATAGCGTGGTGTAGACTTAGACATCATTGCGCTACCATTTTCGAAGTGTAGAAGTCCAGCGTTGGCATTTCCGTCAGAATACATATAACGTACCCAATAGCCGTCACTGTAGTGACTGTCGCTACCATGCCATCCCTTGGGGAGAGTGTTGCTGGCAACGTTATTTTTAGCATCATCGAAATCACCATCGTAGATGGCATTTACTTCTTCCGAATTGGCAACCCATTCAATTGCTGATATGGAGGCAGTGGCAGATGTAACAATGCTCTTCTCGATGTCTTTTCCTTGATTAGATATAATGGGGTTGATAGCTCCGTTCATGGATTCAATGTTCTCTACATTGTTATAGGGAGCGTATTCACCATTCTCAAAACCGAATTTTGATGTTGCGGAATTGTAGGCTTCTGCAAGAGCAGTATAGTCTTCAGCAGATGCTATCTCCGCAGAACCAATCTTTACAAGACGGAAACGGTCAAAAGAAAGCCAGAAGTTTGAACCTTTTGAAGCTGAGATACCAATTGTGGCCTTACCAGCAATCTTCTGTTCAAAAACAACAGAGAAGTCGTTGAAGCCACGACCGAATACACCACCAGTATTACCAATGGCAGTGATGTCAGCAGATGCTGTCATTCCCAGAGAGTTTGTAGCGTTCAGCTTGTAAGTGTCGGGGCCGCTCTGACCACGGGCAGTAACGGTAAGGAGATAAGTTCCAAGAGGCAAATTCTCAAGTGTCTGTTCAGCTGTATAAGATGATGCACCATTCTTGTCGAAGTAACCACCACCAAGGGTTCCGTCACCTTGAGTGAATTGCTCGCTGGTAAGACGACTAAATCCACCAGACCAGCCGTCAGCATTCTCATCGGCATTTGGGTTGGTAATAAGGTTTGTCAAATTTGTTGCACCATCAACACCTTCTGCAAGTGCGTTAGACTCTACATAGAGACGATTAGCGGTGTTAATAGCTTCGGCTTGTTCAGCTGCCTCTGCTGCAGTGTTAATTGTCGCTGCAACGGCTTCGTCAAGGGTAGCTTTCTTCTCTGCACTTGCATAGGGGAGTTCGTCGGATGCCAGAGTTTTTGCTGTTACGTAATTATTCCAAGAGGCAACGCCATTTGTGAATGTTGTAGTTGCAGTTTTCAGAGATGCTGTAGCTTCATCAATGCTTTCAATTGTTTCGCCCTTGTCAGCTTCAATCGCAGCCACAAGATTACTCCGATCTGTGCCCTGTACATTAGAATATGTTGCATTGTCAAGTGCAGTTTCAGCAGCATTTTTTGCTTGATTATATGAAGCTATAGAAGCAGCAATACTTGGCTTAGCAAGTACTTCGTAGTCGCAGAAACTTATCCATTGATGTTCTGTGGCTGCACTAGCAGTTACAGCAATTTTTACAATTGTTGTAGCTTCTACGTTAAATGGAACATAACGCCATTGGAATCCCCAACCATTCCCATTGTTGGCAAATGGGCCATCTGTAAAGTTTGCTGTACCATTAGTTGCTATACCTTTACCTGTTCCCGTAGCGGGGAAGTCGTTGACTGTGCCAAGAGTTACGGGGGCTTCAGAATCAGTTACATTAGTTACTTCAAGTGCCATGTTGCTTGAACCAGAATGACGACCGGCAACTTTGAAGATATATTCACCTGCGGGAATCTCAATTGTTTGATTAAAACTAATGTCCCAACTATTAGCCGACCAGTTAACACCTGTTTGCTCCCAATAGCCTTTACTTTCGTCGTCACTCCAGTGCTGCTTTCCATAATTGAAGGTCGTTCCTCCTTCCTGATTCCATTCTCCAAGGTCGATTGAAGTAGTGTAGTTTTCGACGATATAGTTGTATTCAGCAACCATCAGTGTATTTACAGCAGCTTTGGCTTCAGTTGCATTGGTCGGAGCGGCAATGCCATCAGCTATATCTGTGCTAATAGCATCAGCTTTAGCCTCCTCTAAGGGATAGTTTGTGGCGTATTCGTTCCAATTGTTGACTACAGTGGGATCTTTAAAATTGTTGGTAGCTTCAATGAGAGCTGAGGTTTTTTCCTTATAGCTTACAGCTGTTGCCTCTGGCACATCTGCAATTGCGTTTACAAGGGCTTCGCGCTCAGCACCTTGAACATTCACATATGTTTCGTTATCTCGAGTAGCTTCTGCGGTTGCTTTAGTCTCGTTATAGAGGTCGGCAAGAACTGAAACAGGTTCTGCACCGAGATATTTTAATTCAAACTGTCGCCAAATTAACCAACCATCGCTACCATCACCATGTGAATTTCCATGAAGCCATTCGTCATTCAAACCAATTATGAAAGAACCAGCTTCTGCGCGCTGGAATGTAAAGGAATTCCAGTATTCGTTATTGTCAAATTTGGTCTTTGCTGTTGAGCGATTTGAAATAACGCTATTAGATGCTTTCTCAAGTTCTTGTCTGTCTGGGTACTCTGAGAAGTTCTCCCCTGTGCCAGCAAATATGTAAATGGGGGCACAGCCAGTGCGTGCAAAAGCTTGTGCTCTCAATGTGTAGTAACCTGCAGGTAATGGAGCCAACTCTTGAGAAATTGAAACCCCATTCTGCATCCAGAATTCTGCACACTGATTTGCTTCGTCAAGTGCATTTGGTTTTACAGGACAAACCCAACCATCTGTAGATGTGTAGGGTGCAGCATTGGTAATGTATGCAGAGGTAATGTTGAAAGCTTTACCATCATTTACTGTTACAGCATTTAGGAAAGCCGTACCTGCTGCATGTAACAGAGAAATAGCATCGTTTACGTCATCAATTGTCTCAGCTTCAGGAATTGCTGCATCGGCATCTGATACATCTATTGTAGCAGTACCAGTGAAAAGTGTAGCGTCATCATCGAGAGCAAGAATGGCAGTTCTTACAGCTACATACCTATTATATAAATCAATAATTGATTGTGTTGTTGCTATTGCTGCGTTCAAGGTTTCAGTAGCATTATCAACAGCTTCTGTAGATTTGTCAGAAGCTAATGCTTCTTCCTGTGCAGTTATCACTCCATTCAACACAGCCATTGCTGCGGGTAAAGAACTATTGTTGTTAGAGATAAGTTCCAATGCAGCACTCTTTACTGGGTCAAAAACAGCTTCTTTGTAGACTGCTTGTTTTGCTGCATTTATTGATGCTAAACCTGCGGTGTAATTATCAGATGTGAAGGGATTTGCTTTAACATGATTGGCATATACCTCATCAAGTGTGGTTCCCAAATAGGTTTTAGCATCTCCATCTGGAGCTTTCTCATAGACATCATAAGCCAAGTTTAACTGATAAAGAAGAGATATTGCAAGGCTTTCGTCACTTAAGTCAATGAAATACCATTCTGTTAGTTGTGTTTTGTCTGAATAGCATTGAATATCCTCATTTCCGTTGTTTGGTGCAAAATAATAACCTGCTGAAGCTTTTTTATAGTTTTGCAGCTTGTATTTTCCATTAGATAGTGCAGCTGTCCATTTGGCTTCATCGCCATATCCGCCATTAGCCCAAGTGTTCCAATTGCTGCCATTTTCTTTGTACAACAAACCTTGTTCTGTACGAATATAGAACATGTTTCCAGTAGTTTCAAGGCTTACCCAAGAAGTTTTTGTTGATGAAACTTTTGGTATTATACCATTAAAATACAGGAACTTGCCATTTTGATTATAAATGGCATAGGTTTTTCCGCCTGCAGGTGCGCTACCCTTGGAGGTGTAGTCAACACTTGCGACACCATCCAATGTGTAATGGATGCTCGCTGTCGCACCAAGGCAGACCATTACCGCAAAAGCGGCTAATAAAAGTCTGATTCTTTTCATTTTTGTTAGTTTTAAATTAAAAATTAAGTGAATAAAAAAATATTGTATTGTTTGTTAATATTGTTCGTTGTTCAGCCCTGTAGGGGGTGATAGCTCTTAGCCCAGGGCAGCGCCCTGGGTGTATGGACGGGAGGGGAACCTCGCCCTGTAAGGGCAAAAG
>JAFSWU010000232.1 GCA_017444365.1 Prevotella sp. | reverse complement strand
GCTACATCCTGGCTCATGAACGAGAAATTCACAGGCACGCGATAGACGGTCACGCCACGAATGTCCTCTTCGCTATACATGCCGTCTGTGGCAAAGCAGATGACCACATTGTGATAGTTCGTCATCCCTTCGGCCAGATACATGGCAACGGTCTCGATGCCGCCCAGATCGGGGTAGTAGTACTTGGAAATGTGTAGTATGGTTTTCATAATCTATGATTTTGTGTATCTCAGTTTTTGTGCAAAGTTCTTTCCGAAGACCGACAAGACCTTCTTCGCCATCTGAGTGGCCACCAGAAACAGATAGAAAGTCCAGGCTTGAAGGGCGCTGCCTCCGTTCTTTTTGACCAAATACAGATAGTCGTCCTTCTTCTTGAAGATGCTATTTTTATTAGTCGTTCCTCCGCTTATGAACACGGCCGTATCGATATCGGCGTACCTGAAAGTGCCGCCTTTAGTGTAGACTCTCATCAGGAATTCCAAATCCATCGGCCATCGGATGTTGGTGTCGTAGAGCCCGTATTTGTCGTAACATTTGCGACTGATGTAGGCTCCCTGATGGGCCACATGGCGGAAGAAGGGCATCAGGGGGAAGGTTGTGGAGGGTTTTTCGCGGCATTCGTAGCCAGTCTGACAGTCTCGCATTATGACATTCGTGGCGAGGACATCCACATCAGGTGTCCATGCCTCTGCCACTTTCGAAAGGGCTCCCTCGAGCAAAATGTCGTCCGAATTGATCATGACGATGAGGTCGCCAGTGGCTCGGCGTATTCCTTTGTTGAACGCATCACTTATCCCTTTGTCCTTCTCCGAGATGACGACATCAATCTGGCCGCGATACTTGTCCACAATGCTCAGCGTCCCATCCGTGGAAAGTCCGTCCACAACGATGTATTCGCGCTGCTGATAGTCCTGGCCAACGACACTCTGTATCGTCTTTTCGATGGTCTGAGCGCTGTTGTAGCAGACTGTTATGACGGTTATCTTAGGAGTGGACATCATGCAATAGGGTTATTGTTGAACTTTATGTGCTTCTTCCAGAAACTCTGAAATTCCCATTTTTCGAAGGCATGGCAACCGAAAGGCAGTTGTTGTCCGATCTTGTTGTAAAGATACTCGGGATTAACCTCCATGGAGAAATGTGCCGCTTCCTCTTCGTCGGGTACGAAACAGGTCTTTCCCCAAGCATTCTTGGCCCATACGGAGAACAGCATGTCTTCCTCGCAACCTTTTTTCCTGAACTGTGCAATCGTGTTCCGGAATCCAAAAACTTTGAGGATGAATAGAGGAAGGAGCCCCAGCCGTTTCCACAGAGATGTTTTGTACTCTTCGTTGTACAGGAAGCCATACCAGTATATCTTGGCCAGGATGCCTGGTTTGAGGAATATCTTGTGCCAGTTCGACCTGATGATGCTCAAGCAGTGACCTATTCTCCTCAGGCAGAAGCCACCATTGCCTACGCCATAGAAAATTCGAGTGAATCGCTTCGGATTGTAGGGATAGAAGATAGGTGCTCCGATGAAGTCATAACCTTTGCCGCACCAATAGTCCAGTTCGTCGCGGAAGACCCATGCATCGGGCTGACAGATGAGCATGTACTCGTAGTCCTTAAAGCGCAGATAGAACTCCTCTGAAAAACAAAGGTCGCTATAGTGAGCCGTCGAATCGAAGAATCCCTTGCTGAAGAACTCAGTTCTCAGCGTTCCTTGCTCGCCCTCGACAATCTTTCTGTATTCGTCCAACAGACATCCTTCGTGGGTGACAAACACAATGTCGTGCTTGCCCAAGACACGGAATGTCTGGCGGATGGATGCACGCTCCGAAGCGGAAGGCACATCTTTGTAAATAGGTATGACGACGACGCAACTCATTTCCTATTTGTCCCTCATGATTAAGATGTCTCCAGCTGAGAGCTTGTAGCGTGTCTTGACGGCTTCGGTGCTCAGGTCCTTCCGTATCCGCATGATGTGATTGCTGGCACGCAGACTGACCGTCACATCGTTGACTGCACTCTTGTTGACATAGCAAGTGTAGTACTTGTCTCCCTTCTTGAAGTGCGACACGACAACCTCTCCGTCCTCGCACTTGCGATGTTCAATTCCAGTCACCTGGCTCTTCCAGAACAGACTGGCCACTGGTTTCAACTCGGCATTCATCTTCCTGACCACCTTGTAGGTCTTGCTCAACTTGCCATTGCGAAGCAGAGGTCCGTCGTGGAAGTCGGCGTGTGCATTTGGGGCGGGAGTGGAATAGGAGAAATAGAGTATTCCCTGTGCGCCGTAAGCTAAATTGATGTAGCATTGCAGACGAAGGTGACCTAAAGTAGGCTTCGGATAGATGAGATGGGGAACGCACAATATATAGGCCCAGAAGGGTTTGCCCGTGCGAAGGCTTTCGTTCCGGATGTCGTCCAGAATGCTGTACCATTTCGGACCTTGCTTACCATTCTTCAGGACTGGATAGTAGTCGTAGGATATCTGCGGCTGCTCAATCTTGCTGAACTCCCTCAGATAGTCGGGATAATTGTTCAGTCCAATCGCTTTGAGCACTTCCTTGCTGCTGTTGGGAAGAAGGTTGATATAACATTGTGCTTTGGGATCAATCTTCTTGATTCTTGCTTGCAGTTTGTTCAATCTGTCCCAGCGTTTCATGGTGGGTTCGTCAGCCAGATGATATTGCCACAAAGCTTCGTGTCCTTTGATGAGAGGTACAACCTTTTCCGGCTGGTCGACAATCATGTCGCTATACATGATTACCTTCATTCCGTGCACATTAGCGTGGTAAAGTGCAGCCTGCATCTTTTCGGGTGTTCGACACCAACACATGCATGCATTGAACCCGGCTTTGTGAATGTCGCGAAACCTGGTGGCATCGTATAAATCCGTGTGCATGACGTCGGCAATGATGGGGAAGCCGTCTGGTCCACCTGCTCGGAGAGTCTGGAGGGACAACAGCGTGAGGACTATTAAAAGAAGTCTTTTCATCTTTGTATAAGTGTTTTTAGTTTGTGATAGGAATTCTCCCACGAGAATTGCTTGATGTTTTCGGTCCCGTTGTGTGCTATTTTGTGTCTCAACTCATTGTCAGTGATGAGTCGGGTGATGTTCTTTGCCAAAGTTTCCACATTGTAAACGGGGGACAAGAGAGCGGTCTTCTCATGCTCTGCCATGCATCGGAATCCGCCATTGTCTGTGCAGGCTACAGCACAACCGCAAATCATGGCTTCGCCAATGGTGAGTCCGAATCCCTCATAGTCTGATGCCGCCACATAAATGGCTCCTTTGTTATAGATGTCGCATAGTTCCTCTCCTGTCGGTTGCCGATGGTAGGTGTACCACGAAGGCAAGTCTTTTGGAGCATCGCAAGTGCCGAACATGGTGACATGTAGTTCGGGAATCTCTTTCTTGACGAGGTCCAATGCTGCACGGCTGTCCTGCACGCGTTTGTGCTCGAGGGTATGGTTCAGCAAGACGATTTCGAATGGCGATCTCTCCTCGATGGACTCGTTCAGAGAGAAACGTTGGAAATCCAGTCCGTTTGTTATCAAGGTTGACTCTGCTCCGGCTTCTCTAACAATGTCGCCAAGCCAAGGTGCAATAACAATGTTGTGAAAACCAAAACGATACGATGCTTTTATCGCTTCCGGGCTGTCGTTCCATATCTCGTAACCTTGTATGAGATAGTATTTGTTGTCTTGTGGAATCTTGGACAAATTGTTCAACTCTACAGCAGTATCATAGGCGGTAGCGAAGACAGTGTCGGTGTTGCGAAATGAGAAGAAAGGCCAATGAAAGCAATACGGGAATCTTTTCCGGATGGAATGATTCAGGGAAAAGTATTCTCCAGCCCGCATCTCACCAATCAACTTTCTATAAAGGAACCCCGCAAAACTGTATAAATGATGAAGCGGGTTCTTGTATGTGCATCTTGCGTGGGGGAAAACAAGGACGACATCAAAACCATCATTGGAAAACATGTTAGCATACTCGTATACAACCTTGTAACCGCCGACGGGTACACATTTCCGGGTTGTTGCGTCTATGTCGCGACCTGGTAGCAGGAATATGATTCGTTTCTCCTCTCTCTCCATATTTTAATGAAAGTATAAATGGTATAACATTTGATGGAGATAGAAAGCGAAACAGAATAGGGTTATCCCAATCCTGGCAACATATCGTGGCTTAATGCAATAAAGGCAACAGGTGTATGCGATTACATTAAACATTCCAAACAGTTCGTGAAGTCTGGCTCCGAGCACTGGTATTTCGGCAAACATTATCATGCACGCCAATTCCAAAACAAGAATCTTTATGAGGATAGGTGCGTAGACGCAATACTTTTCAATGGTTTCGTAGAAGAAGATGAAGAAGTAGAGCAAAATGAATTCCGCGAAGAAGGGTATCTGCTTGTACGGCACATACTCATCCAGGTTGCCGGTCTCACTCATGTCTCTGTACAAATCCAGTTTGCCCTCAACCAAGGAATTGGGTATAAACGAGACTGCACTGAACCCCATCACATACAAAGCCAAACAAATAGGTACGGCAGATGCAAGAAGGTATTTCCAGTATTTGCCGATTCGCATGTTCCCCACAACAAGAAGAGGAAGGAAAGCCACACTGGAGTAATGAAACAGTATGGCACATATCGTCAACACAGTTGCTTTGAAATAGTGTCTTTTCGCCAATGGAATCATGGCCCACAGCAGAAAGCCTACAGCAACTCCGCAACGAATCTGCACTACATCGTGCAAAGGATAGTAGATGCCGACATATACAATCAATGCCGTGAAGATATACGGAGTGGTCTTCCAAAGAATGACAAGTTTCATTGGAATGGCCATTATGGCATACGCGAGGAAGATGGCACCAACTTTCCAACCGAAGGATACGAAGAGCCGACTCAGATAGATGTATGTAGGCTCTGTGGCAAGTTCAATGATAGGGTTGTAGTTGAAATAGTAGTAATATTCGTAGGTTCGAGCATCCGTCGTCGACAGTGGCTTAAATCCTGCAATACACACCATGCAGATACAAATACCGATGAGTATGGGTATCTTCTGCCATGAAGGCATATAGTCTTCTACAAAAGACAAAACTACAACAATGGCAAATATGGATAGAATCAGGATATCCATCGGTCGCAGTTAAGATGCTTGTTCTTTTCTTTTCTTGCTATTGTATACGACAATGAGATAAATCGTACATGCGAAGCCGGCCAAGAACATCAACGCCAATGTGATGAACACACGTCTGGGGCCTGCAGGCTTCAGAGGGACGGATGCGCCTTGCAGGACGGTGATGACAGGAGTGGCTTCCTGCAGTTTCGCTTTTGCTGCTTCCAACTTCTGTGTCGCAGCAGAAAAGGTCTGATACTTCATCGTTTTGTCGTTGTTGAGTGCTTCCAGATGAGCCTTAGCCGTTTCGTTGATGATGTCCCAATTAGCATCTACGGCAGCCACGTATTGTCCGTTGCTTACCTCGTAGTCGGCTCTTGCTTGATTATAGATGCGCTGAGCATACGCCAAGTCGTTGCGAGCCTTCTTCGTGCGGTAGTCCATGATGAAGTTCTGCAACTTGTTGCTGACGGTATCTGCTATCAGAGCACAAACCAAGGGGTCGAAGTCGTTGACGATGACAGAGATGACTCCGGTCTTCCTGTCGTAGACATACTGAATCTTCGCACCAATGGCTCCAGCAATATTGTATTGCTTCTCGTTCAGCAAGAAACTGCTGGAGTATGTCTTTCCCTTTGCTCCGGTAGTGTTTGCCTCGACCTTCTTCGGCTTCATCATGCTCTTGAGCTTGCCGATGAGACTCATGTACCAGGAAGTCTTGTTGTGCTTGAGCAGGTAGTCGTAATAGGTGGATTTGATGGAGCCGTCTAATGTTGTGATTTCGACATCGAACATCGATACGATGAAGTCCTTTGATTTCATCAGGTCGGGGTAAAGGTTGGGCGAGATGGCATCGTTCGTCGTCTGTGCTTCGCCAAAACCAAACGAGTTCAGAATCGAGTTCATTCCTCCGCTGCTGACTTCTGGAGCAAGCATGACCTGGCAGGAATAGTAGCGAGGAATGGTGAACACGAATATCAAGGAGAAGATGATGACGCCTGCCATGCATGCGGCATACACTTTCCACTTCTTGAGCAACATTGGAATGATTTCGGTCAAATCCAGTATGTTTTCTTTCTTTTCTTCCATAACGATAAACATTGAACGGTGTTATCTCCTGAGAGCACTAATGAGGACGGCGCCAACGGTGGAGAGTGCGCTTACACCGGCCAGAGCAACAGATGCTTTTTTGCTTTCGTCACCCTTCTCGGGTTTCGTGGGGATGACGATTTCGCATCCGGGTTGGATTCGGCCGTGATACAAGCGACTGACTTGTCCGTTAGCATAGATGATGAATGCTTTGCTGCGTTGTCCGTTGCTGCTTGTTCCACCAGCTTGGTTGATGTAATATGAAGCGGACTTGTCCTCGACGTATGGAACGGTGTTGGGATACAGTACTTCACCACTGATGCGAACTGTGTTGATGCGTTGC
>JAFSWU010000231.1 GCA_017444365.1 Prevotella sp. | reverse complement strand
TTCATAATTATTTTCTACCTTTGTGCATTAGAAAGAATAAATGCGAAAGGGTATGTCACTGAATCCGAATAAGAACATCAAGTTGTACTACTCCATCAAGGAGGTTGCCGAGATGCTTGGCGTGAACGAGAGTTTGTTGCGTTATTGGGAGAAGGAGTTCCCGCATCTGCGTCCGAAGACGGTTTCTTCGACGAAGGTGCGCCAATACACCGTCAAGGATATTGAGCAACTGAAGGTGATCTACAACCTGGTGAAAGAGCGTGGATTCAAGTTGGCTGCTGCCCGCAAGTATCTGAACAGCAACCGTCAGGGGGCAGAGCGCAGCAGTGACGTGCTGGAGACGCTCATCTCTGTTCGAGATGAGCTGAAGGAACTGAAAAAGCATTTAGACGGGCTGGTATAGGCTCCTTGAACTCCTTGAACTTCTTGAACTTCTTGAACTCCTTGAACTCCTTGAACTTCTTGAACTTCTTGAACTTCTTGAACTTCTTGAACTCCTTGAACTCCTTGAACTTCTTGAACTTCTTGAACTTCTTGAACTTCTTGAACTTCTTGCTCTACTTCACCTGCTGTACTTCTTGGATGCCGTCAATCGTCTTTAATTGGTTCATCAGGGTTGCCAGTTCGTGGCGGTCGTGTACAGCCATCTCGATGTTGCCGTCGAAGACTCCGTTGTTGGCTTCGATGGTAATCTTGTGGATGTTGATGCCCAACCGGTCGGAGATGACATCAGCCAAATCGTGGAGCATGCCCTTGCGGTCTATGCCGTGAATATCGATGGCAGCCTCGAAGAACAGCGTGTTGTGCATCTCCCACTTGGCATCGAGGATGCGGTTTCCGTAGCTCGACTTGAGTTTGTCGGCCACAGGGCAGGCACGCATGTGGATCTCCACATGCTTGTTGTCATCGATGAAGCCCAGGATGTCATCGCCGGGAATGGGGTTGCAGCATTTGGGGAAGAGGTACATCTTGATGCTCTCTTCGGTGATGACGCATGGAATCTTCTTGTTGAAGTCCTTGCCGGCCAGCAGCAACTCGTTTTTTAACCTGACGGTGTTGTGCTGTTTCTTGTCATCATAGTTCTTCATGAAGGGAACATACTTCCTCCATCCACTGCGGTTCTTCTTCCGCCTGCCGTAAATTTCGTCGAGGTCATCCTGCCCGAGCGTGATGTTCCCGTCGCCGATAGCCTGTAAGAACGATTCGTGCTTCACGAAGTCGTGGAGCTCGCACAGCTTGTCGATGGTGGAAGAGGTGAGCTCCAGTTCGTGTTCCTTGGCCCATTGGAGCAGGATGTCTTCACCTTTCTTCTGGATCTCACGGTCGTTGCGGCGCAGGATGGCCGTGATTTTCGCTTTGGCCTTGGCCGTGGTGATAAACTTCAGCCACTCTGCTGTCACATGCTGAGTCTTACTGGCAATAATCTCTATCTGGTCACCACTGCTGAGCTTATAGTTCAGCGGCACCAACTTGTGGTTGACTTTCGCACCGAAACAATGCGTGCCGAGGAAGGTGTGGATGTGGAAGGCGAAGTCCAAAGCTGTACTGCCAGAGGGCATGGTCTTGATTTCTCCCTTCGGGGTGAACACAAGAATCTCGTTTGAATACAGGTTGAGCTTCACGTTATCCATGAAGTCCATGGCATCTGGCTGCGGGTCGTCGAGAATCTCCTTGATGGTGCGCAGCCAATCGTTCAGTTCTCCATCTCCTCGGGGGTTCTCATCGCTGTCCTTGTATTTCCAATGAGCAGCAAATCCCTGCTCGGCCATCTCGTCCATCCGGTTGCTGCGTATCTGCACCTCAACCCATTTACCTTGTTTCGACATGAGCGTGATGTGCAGGGCCTGGTAGCCGTTGGCCTTTGGCGTGTGAACCCAGTCGCGGAAGCGGTCGGGATGCGACTTGTAGATGTTGCTGAGTGCATCGTATATCAGGAAGCACAGGCTGGATTCCTCTTCCTTTTTCGTGGGCTCAAAGATGATTCGCACGGCAAGGATGTCATAGACCTCTTCGAAGGTGATGTTCTTTCGCTGCATCTTGCTCCAGATGGAGTAGGGGGTCTTGACGCGGGCAATAATCTTGTACTTGATGCCCTTTTCGTCGAGTATCTTCCTGATGGGCTCGGTGAATTGGTCGAAGAGTTGTGTGCGCTCTTCCTTTGTGAGATTCAGATTGTTGACGATGTTCTCGTACTCCTCCGGGTGCTCGAAGCGGAAGCTGAGGTTCTCAAGCTCGGTCTTGATCTTGTTGAGTCCCAGTCGGTTGGCCAATGGCGCATAGATGTACAGCGTCTCACCGGCAATCTTGTATTTCTTGTTGGCGGGCTGCGAATCGAGTGTGCGCATGTTGTGCAGACGGTCGCAGATCTTGATGAGGATCACTCGGAAGTCGCTGTTCATGGTGAGCAACAGCTTCTTGATGTTCTCAGCCTGTGCAGAAGCCTTCTCTCCGAAGATTCCTCCGCTGATTTTCGTCAGGCCTTCCACAATCAGGGCAATTCTCGGCCCGAAGAGGTTCTCAATGTCTTCTACGGTGTAGTCGGTGTCTTCCACAACGTCGTGTAGCAGGGCGGCACAGATGCTGGTTGAGCCCAGTCCCATCTCTTTGCAAGCACTGAGTGCCACGGTGATGGGGTGCATGATGTAGGGTTCTCCCGAGAGGCGGCGCACACCGGCATGGGCCTGACGTGCAAAGTTGAAGGCTTTGGTAATGAGGTCAACCTTCTTGCGATGGGTTGACGCGAGATAGCATTCCATCAGTTCCTGGAATGCGTCGTTTATCATCTTGTCGTCAGCGGCTTCCCGCTCTTTTTCTTTCAATTCAAGGTCGTTCATAGGGGTGTGGTGTTTGGGTGGTTGGGGGGATATGGGATGAAGGATGAGGGATGAGGGATGAAGGATGAGGGTGGTTATCTCACGCGCAGCTTCTTTCCACTTCTGATGTTATTTCCTTTGATTCCGTTGAGTCTTCTCAGCTTGGCAACCGTGGTGTGGTTGCGAGCTGCAATCTGTGAGAGGGTGTCGCCCTTGCGCACCGTCACGTTACGGCCACGTGAACTGGAACGCGACTTGCCTCGTCGGCTACGGTAACTGGTCTTGCGAACCACGGGAGCCGGCTCGTTCACTTCCACCTCGCTGCGCTTGGTCAGCAGCTCGTTGGTGCGATAGGCGAAAATGGAGTCCTGGTTGTCGATGAAAGCATTGATGTATTCCATCGGCAGACGGATGGCCGACGGCTTGTTGTTGCCGTTGACAATCTGCTTGCGGTATTGGGGGTTGAGCTCCTTGATCTGGCTGATGCTGATTCCCAGCACCTGTGCAACCTGTTCGAAGTGAACATCGCGGTTGACGATGATGGTGTCGGTCTTCACCGGCAGGTTGGTCAGCATGGGGCAGATGTTGTGCTCACAATAGTAGTTCATGATGTAGTTGGCAGCAATGAACCCAGGCACATAGCCTCTGGTCTCTCTGGGCAGATAGGGATAGATCTGCCAGTAGTCGCGCTCACCCCCTGCACGGCGGATGGCTTTGTTGATATTCTCGGGCCCGCAGTTGTAGGCTGCGATGACCAGGCTCCAGTCGCCAAAGATGCGATACAGGTCTTTCAGATAATGTGCGGCGGCATACGATGACAGGATGGGGTCGCGGCGCTCATCGACAAGGGAGTTAACCTCCAGTCCATACTGTCGTCCGGTGCCCAGCATGAACTGCCACAATCCGGCAGCTCCGGCGTGTGACACCGCATTGGGGTTCAGGGCCGACTCGATGATGGGCAGGTATTTCAGTTCGAGCGGAATGCCGTAGCTCTCCAAGGCCTGTTCAAAGATGGGCATGTAGAAGTTCTGTGCTCCCAGCATGATGCTCACCGTGCGGCGCAACCGTCCGCTGTAGCGGTCGATGAATGTCTGCACCACATCGTTGTAGGGCATCTCCATGATGGTAGGTAGTCGGCGCAGACGGTCTATATACTCCTGCTTCTCGTAAACGGGATTGATGTTGGGCAGGTCGCAGTTGTTGTCCACCTGTAGATAGGTGTTGGTGCTGTATAGCATGAGCAGGCTGTCGAGGTCGGCATCGCTCATGGATTCGGGCATGGTTATCTCTTCCTCGTTTCCTTCGTTGCCGTCATTCTCGTCATCGCTGACGGTGGTCTCAACAACGCTATCATCGTCGTATTCTTCTTCCTCAATCTGTGCATGCAAGGCGCAGGGGCAGCAGAGCAGGGCGGTGGATAGTATGTAAGCAAGTTTCTTCATAATCATGTTTCGTTTTTTAGAAATTCAGACTGCATTGCAGTCCCACAGCCGAGGAACGGAAGGGGTTGGTGTTGCTCTGGCTGTTGAGTACGGTCGGTGCCACCCGCAGGCTCAGGTCTTTCGAGATGTCGAACTCAGAGAGCGAGGCATCTACGTAGGCATCGACCACGGAGATGGCATAGATGCCTATCATGACGAACACGCTGAGGTCGCGCCACCGGCGGTAACGGTCCTTGCGCTTGCGGAACAGTTCTTTGTATCGGTCTTTGTTGGCTTCGGTGATATGGCGCCCCAGATGCAGGAACTTGTTGTAGCTTTCCGTGTAGGGGTCATCGTCCATGATGTCCATGTATGCCTGTGAGTAATCGTGATACATCTGGTTGTTCCAACGCAGGGCATAGAGGCAGCCCATGAATCCACCATAGATGATGGGCAGTTTCCAGTATTTGCGATTGTAGATTTGTCCGGCTCCCGGGATAACGATGGCCAGCCACATCGCCCTTTGTGGGTTGGGGCGCCAGGTACTCCAGTCGCGCTTGACGCGAATCTTCTTTTCTACGCTGACAACGGAGTCAATGGCAAGGGGCTTGGTCAGCGTGTCGCCAATGATGAAGTCCTCGGGACTCAGCGAGTCGGCATCAACGACGAACACGGTATCGGCCTCCTCGACCTGAGCCGTGGCAGAGCCTGTCCCGAGTGTTATCATCAAGAGCAGGCCAAGCAGTTTCATCGTCATCTTCTTCACGTCTGTCTATTCTTCTTTTAGTTTATCAAGTAGCCCCATAATGTGCTCCAGCTCTTTCTCGTTGCTGAAGGGAATGCTGATTTTTCCTTTTCCTTTGGGCGAACAGGTCAGTTGGACCTTCGCGGCAAAAAAGGCCGAGAGCCGTTGGCGCAGCATGTCGAACTCTTGGGACATGTTGCCCTTGGAGGCCACGGGCTTCTTTCCTTCTTCCATTCCCTCTCCGGTCTTCAGTTTCTGTGCCAGCTCCTCCACCTTTCTGACGGAGTAGCCGTTCTTCTGAGTTTCCTTGAAGAGCTTGATCTGTAGCGAGGGACTGTCAACGGCCAGCAGCGCACGGGCATGTCCCATGTCAATCTCTTTCTTTTGCAGTGCCATCTGCACCTGTGCCGGCAGCCGCAGCAATCGGAGATAGTTGGTGATGGCGGTGCGGCTCTTTCCCACACGCTCGGAAACCTTCTCCTGTGTCATGCCGCTTTCTTCGAGCAGGTGCTGGTAGGCCAGTG
>JAFSWU010000230.1 GCA_017444365.1 Prevotella sp. | reverse complement strand
GACGACGTGTGGCCGAGCCCGCCGTTGTTGACGAGCAGACACGCCGCTGCTGCCCATGTTCACGCTGGGTCACGACTTCAAACCTGCCAACATCCACGCTGGTGGACTGCGCTACCACGGTGCCTGCATGATCGTCTCACAGCTCATCAATGACGGAATCATGAATGGTGTGGATATCCCACAGCTGGAGAGCTTCGAAGCAGGTATGCTCTTCGCCCGCACCGAGGGCATCATCCCCGCTCCCGAGAGCTGTCACGCCATTGCTGCCACCATCCGCGAGGCGAAGAAGTGCATCGCAACGGGCGAGGAGAAGGTCATCCTGTTCAACCTTTCTGGTCACGGACTCATCGACATGCCGTCCTACGAGCAGTACATCAACGGCGACCTGATGAACTATGCCCTCACCGACGAGGACATCCAGCGGAGTCTCAAGAGCGTACCCGTATAAACACGTTTGCAGAGTGTACTCACTTCTGTGCAGATGATACAAATAAAAAACCGCACTACAAAGAGTGCGGTTTTTTATTGATTCTGTTTCATGTTATTGTCCTGTAGCCTTCCGATATTCCAGGATCTTGGTTTGGAGGTCGGCATAGGCATCTGTATATCGGTCGCGTGCCTGCTGATATTGCTCCTGAGCCAATAACAGGTCAGACATCTTGGTGGTGCCCACACGATAGTAGTCTTTATTCAGTCGCAGGTTCTCCTCTGCCTGTGCAATGGCATCATGGGCAATCAGAAGCTTTTTGTAACTGGTCTCCACATCAGCCCAAGCACTGTTCATGTGGATGATGAGCTTCTGTCCATTGTCCACCTGCTGTTCGCGGGCATCGTTAAGAGCCAGTTTCTGCCTCTTGACGGCATGGGAGCCTCCCCACCAGTCGCTGATAGGAATCTGGACGAAGGCGAAGACCATCGTAGAGCCATTGCCTTTGTGTTCCACGAGGTTATTCCAACTGTAGCTGGCACCAACGCCCACTTTAGGCATGTTTTGCCCTATCCGCATCTTGTGCTGTAGCCGATGGGCCTCCACATTCTTTTCCAACAGGCGGAACTCGGGTGTGGCATTCAAGGCATACTGATGTTCCTGACGCAAACCGGCAGGAATGACGGGAACGTTAGCCGTGCCCATATTGTCCAGTTCAGCAGGAACGCTGACATCAATGCGCTCATCGGTCTTGCCGATATGCTGTGCCAACAGCTCACTGATGGTCGTCATCATGTTCTCTGCCTCTAACTGCATGCTCTCCACTTCGCCTTTACGCAACTGCACCTGCAACAGGTCGTTGCGGTTGATGACACCCGCACGCACCCTGTGATCAACTTCCTTTTCCAACTCAACCAGCAATTGATGGATGGAGTTGAGGGTCTTCAGTTTCTCCTTGAACGACACAATCTGCCAGTAGTATTGCTCCGTGAGCATCTCTATCTGGTCTTCAGAGGCTTCAAGCTTGATTTCACCAGTCTCTACGCCCACTTTTGCCAATTTGTTGCCGTTGATAATCTGTCCGCCCATGAATACAGGCTGAATGGCAGAAACAGAGCCATACACACCATGCTTGATCATTTTGACACTTGTGGGCACTTCGCTTTCAGCCAGCAGGCTGTTCAACTCGGCAGGCAGGCCGAGATCTACATCTATCAAGTGCTTGTTGAAACTGACACCTACACCCGTTGCCGAGAGTGCAGGGAAGTACTTGGTGAATGCCTCGCTTTTCGTCTCCTTCGACTGCTGGATGGCATTGCGGGCTGAGCGGAGGATGTAGTTATTCTCGACAGCCAGTTGCTTGAGTTGATCGAGGGTATAGGTCTGCTGGGCTGTGGCCAGACCGCAGCATACTGAACAGACCAAAAGGGATATTATCTTTTTCATTGTTTTACTTTTTTACTTTTTTACCTTTTTACCTTTTCCTCACTCTTTCCCATGACCTTCCAGTAAGCAATCGGCATGACTGTCAGGATGAAGAACATGGTAATCAATGTGCCATAACAGATGACGGCACCCATCGGCACCCAAAGAGCACTTCCGCCGAGAATCATCGGTACCACACCCATGGAGGCTGCGGCCGAAGTCAGGAAGATAGGACGCATTCGACGCTCGGCAGCCACATGAATGGCATCCTTCAGCGAGAGATGCTCCAGTTGCTTCACCTCTTCGGCATAGTCGAAGAGGATGACACCGTTGCGCACCAGGATACCCATGAGCGACACGAAACCTAAAACGCTGGTCATCGAGAACTCCACGCCCTGGATAACCAAGCCGACAGCCATACCGAAGACACAGAGCGAGAGGCAAATCATGATGAGCAAAGCCTCGCTGACACTCTTGAAATGCCATAGCAGCACGAAGAAGATAATCATGATAGACATGATGAGGGCATTGGCAATCTGAGGTCCGGTCTCATTGTCTTCTGCATACTGTCCGCCGTACTCCATCTGCATGCCTTCTGGCAGTTTGAAGTCGGCCAGACGCTCCATGATCTTCCTGGTCACAATGCCATCGTTCTCTCCACGGGCCACCTCGGCCATGACAGTAACGGCACGCAGGCCGTTGCGATGGTATATCTGGCCATACTGCCAGATGGGAACCACTTCGGCAAACTGGCGCAAAGGAACGCTGGGCATGAAGCTGCCGCTCGTTGCCACGCTCTTCAGTTCTTCGAGATTGGTGGGAAGGGCTGCTGAGATACCAATAGGTATCAGCTCGTCCATCACATCCTGCGTCGTAGCCTGGTCGGAATTCTGGGTCTTCATCATCACGCTCACATCGTAGTCGCCCTCCCAAGCTGTGCTAACGGGTAAGCCATCGCCAAAGCGGAAGGCCATCTGCAACTCTACATCCTCGTTGGTGATACCCAATCGACTGGCCTTCTCGTCATCAATCTTGATGCGGGTGCTTGCCAACGGCTCCAACATGTTGGTGCGCACAAGCAACAACTCGGGCATCAGACGCAGAATCTGAACAATGCTGTCAGAATAGGTTTGCAGCAGCTGAAGGTCATCGCACTTCAAACGCACCTCGATGGGTACGGCGCAACTGCTGAAACTCAGCTGCTTGATCTTCACGTATGCCTCGGGGAACATCGTACTGTATTTCTTCGTACACTCATCTACCAATTGCGCAGTGGCTTCGTTGCTCTTGGTGTTGACAATGAACTGTGCGTAGTCCTCGGTGGGAGACTGTGGAGCGTATGCCGTATGGAAGCGTGGCGAGGAACAACCCTTGAAGGATGCAATACCCACAACGCGCTCGTCCTTGCTGATCATGTGTTCCAGCGAGTCGGCTATTTCAGTAGTATGATCGATGGACGTGCCGATAGGCAGGTAGATTTCCACGGCAAACTGATTACGGTCAGCGATAGGCATCATCTTCTGGGGGATATTGAGGAACATCACGCAGCCGATGACGAATCCGCCGACACCCATACCGATGGTTGCCCACGGATGACGGAAGCACCAGGCCAGCAACACCTTGTAATATTTGTCCATGATGTCAAGCAGGTTGAAGGGCTTCTTGCCGTTCTTAGGCTTGGCAGCCTCGATAGGCTTCTTGATGAAGAAGTACTGCAGGATGGGCAGAAGCGTCTGCGCGATAATCATCGAGATGAAGAGCACAATACTGATGGCCCAAGGGAAGGAGAGCAGGAAATCGTGGAACTGGCCCTGCATCACAATGAGGAACGGGAAGAACGTCACCGAGATACACAGCGTAGCGGTGAAGATAGATTTCAGGAAGTGGACGGTGGCATCAATGCTGGCCTGCCAACGGGGCTTACCCTCAGCCATCATCTCCATGTAGGAGTCGATGATCACGATGGCATCATCCACAATCATTCCCAAGGTCACAATCAATGCCGCCAGTGTCACGGTGTTCAGCTCGATGCCAAACATGTAGAAGGTGCCTAACGAGATGAAGATGGTGATAGGCATCGTTCCTGCCGCCACCATAGCCACTCGTATGGGCATGATGAGTACCACCACCAGAATGACCGTTGCGATGGCTATCAGCAGCTCGTGCAGGAAGTTGTCGATGGAGTCGTCCACCACCTTCTTCTGGTCGGTGATGGTCGTCAGTTTCACGTCGTCAGGAAAATCCTTTTTGATGTTCTCCAGCTTCTTGTAAATCTCCGAACCCATCTTCGACACGTCCTGACCCTTTTTGATTTCCACCGACAGGAGCAGGCACTTCGTTCCGTTGCTGGTGATAAAGGATGTCTGCTTAGGATACTCACGCTTCACGGTGGCCACATCCTTCAGTCGCACGTTGTTGCCCTGACCATCCGTGTAAATCAGCGTGTTCTCCACATCATAGATCTTGTTGAGGGCATGATCTACGTAGATAGGCGACTTGTAGTCATCGTTCTGCACACGTCCAGCAGTTGTCACAAAGCCCTTGCCTCCCAGCACCTGGGCAATCGTCAGATAGCTGATGCCATAGTGCGAGAGCTTGTCGCTGTCGATATAGATGCTGATCTGGTCGTGCTGCAGCCCGTGAACGGTCATCTTGCCCACACTGGGTATCATGCGCAACGAGTCGATGAGGGTGTTCATATAGTCGTTCAGCTCACGATAGGTCTTGTCCTCCGACTCCATCGCCAACAACAGGGATGAGGTGTCGCCAAAGTCGTCGTTCACGATAATGGCCAAGACACCGCTTGGCAATGTGGCTTTGAAGTCCTGCACGCCATGCTTGAACTTCGACCAGAACTCATCCTTGTTCGTCAGGTCATCATTCAGCATCACCTTGATGATGCTGATGCCTTCTCTCGTGAAAGAGGTAGTTTTCTCCTTCTTGACTTCCCGATACTGAAAGATATATTTCTCAAGAGGTTTGGTCACCTGTTCCTCCATCTCCTGTGTAGTCACACCCGGATAGACGGCTATAACGATACCCTGACGGATGGTGAAGTCGGGGAACTCGTTCTTGTTGATGTTCGCCAAGCTATAGATACCCAAAGCCACTAAGCAGCTTACGAGCAGTATGATAATCTGCCGGTAATGCATCGACCACTCCTGCAGACTCATTTTCTTCTTTTTATTCTCTTCCATAATTATGAATTATGCATTATGAATTATGCATTATGCATTATGAATTACTTCACAATCTCCACCTTCATACCATTGCTCACCTTCTGCTGACCGGCAACAATCAGTTGGTCGCCGGCTGAGAGCCCTCCGCTGACCTGTGCCCCCTGAGCCGTCTCGCTGCTGACGGTGATTTCACGTTTCACCGCCTTTCCGCCGTTGACCACCCATACGTAGGTCTTGTTGTCGCCGCTCAGCTGTACCAGGTTGGCGGGGACGAACACACCCGTTGTGCCCTGCATATAGTTGGTGAATGCCTGGCAAATCATGCCTGGCAACAACTGGCCGTCACTGTTCTGAAAAGTAGCCTTCACCTCGTAGGTTCTGGAGCGGGGATCGGCACTCACGCCGCGTTCTGTCACCCGACCGGAGAACTCACGATTGCCCAGCGCGGGAACAACAATCTTCATCGATGAACCCTTGGCAATACGCTGCACGTCATCTTCGGGCACAGAGATTTTCACCTTCACACTACCAATGTTGACCAGTTTCACAACGGGCATGCCTGGAGCTGCATTCTGTCCTATTTCGCCATCCTTCGAAGCAATATAGCCGCTGTAAGGAGCGTAGAGCTTAGTATCGTTCAGCGACTTCTTCGACATGGCCTCTGATGCTATTGCCGACTTCAGCTCGCTCTCAATCTGAATCCACTGCATCTCTGGAAGCGAACCTGCGTCGTGCAACTCCTTCATACGGTTGTAAGTGTCCTGCACCTGCTCCAGCGTGGTCTTTGAAATGGTGTAGGCGTGTTGCAGGGTTGTGGGGTCCAGTTCTGCAATCAGCTGCCCCGCGCCAACCGTCTGCCCGGCACTGACGTGAATCTTCTTGATAGTACCCGCCACGGCAAACGACAACGAGGTGCCGTTAGACTCCTCAATCGTGCCCGAGAAGCCCTGCTCGCCATTAACAGCTTCCGCCTGAATCTGTTGAACTTTCACTCTGACCGTCTGCTCTTGCGCGGTCTTTTGTTTCTCACCACAACCACATAGTGCCACAAGCACCATCGCAGAAAAAAATGCTGGAATTGCTTTCATATTATTTCTTACATAATCATAATTTCGATGCAGCAAAGTTACGAATAAATTCTAATATAACATATACAATGACAAATATTTTGCTCAACTTTCCTTTTCAATGTATCATTGCCCTGGGTATTCTCTCTCCTCACTCCGAGAGACAGGCGACCCCTCCAGGGTCGATGCTCTACACCAGCAGACAACCGGGGGTACTCGCTACCGCTCGAACCCTCGGTTACTGTGAGGTGACGGCTTCACCGTCAGTTGTGAAGAAGAGTGCAATCATCCAATGGTCAAATCGTGCAATCGTCAAATGGTGCAATGGTCCAATCGTAATAACATAAAGACGGAGAAGCCGTCTTCGCTTAGTAACCGAGGGTG
>JAFSWU010000229.1 GCA_017444365.1 Prevotella sp. | reverse complement strand
TGGTTAGGATACAAGATTCTCAATCTTGGCATAGGGGTTCGATTCCCCTATCGACTACACAAGTAACGAGAGAGAGAGTTCTTCTGGGACTCTCTTTATTTTTTTGCCCACTGAAACAATCAGGTATGAAAAATGGGAACCCGAAGGTTCCCATTTGTACTATTTTGCGGAGAGAGAGGGATTCGAACCCCCGGCACCTCTCAGTGCGACGGTTTTCAAGACCGTTGTAATCGACCACTCTACCATCTCTCCAATGCTCGATTTGTCTTTAGCGGGTGCAAAGTTACGATATATAATTGGAAATTGGATGCTGAAAATGGAAAAAAACTCTTATTTTATAGTTTTTTAAGATATAGTTTGGTTATCTTGTATATTTAATCGCCTGTTTTCCATATAAAAGATGTAACTTTGCAGCATGATTTATCCAAATAATTTTGAGAATAAGGTAGGTTTCAATGAGATTCGCCAGCTGTTAAAGGAACGCTGTCTGAGTTCGTTGGGAAAGGAAAAAGTCGATGAAATGGCTTTTTCTTCCGATGTTGCCATTGTCAATGAGTGGTTGAGCCAGATTCGTGAGTTCAGGCGTTTGCAGGAGGAGAAAGATGATTTCCCGATGCAATATTTCTTTGATGTCCGTGAATCTGTTACTCGAATTCGCTTATCGGGCACTCATTTAGAGGAGAACGAGGTGTGGGATCTTCGCCGCTCTTTGGATACGATTGCGAATATCGTGAATTATCTTTCGAGAAATGCGGAGAGAGGAGAGCAGAGGGAGAAGGGTGTATTGCAGCAAGGTGACAACAGCGGAGAATACCCAGCACTTTACCGACTAACGGAGGGGGTTGTGACATTCCCCGCTCTTATCCGTCGGGCAGACTCTATACTCGATAAATTTGGAAAAATCAAAGACAGCGCCTCGATGACTTTGGCAGGCATTCGTCATGAGCTTGCCAAGACCGAGGGCAGCATCTCGAGAACTCTTTATACGATTCTGCATGCAGCTCAGAAGGACGGACTCGTGGAGAAAGATGTTGCCCCGACAGTACGCGACGGACGTTTGGTGATTCCTGTTGCTCCTGGGCTGAAGCGCAAGATCAACGGCATTGTCCACGATGAGTCGGCAACAGGAAAAACCGTGTTTATAGAGCCTTCGGAAGTGGTGGAAGCTAACAACCGCATTCGTCAGTTGGAGGCAGAGGAACGTCGTGAGGTTATTCGAATCCTGACCTTGTTTACCGACGAGGTGCGTCCCTATGTTGAGGCTATTCTCGACTCTTATGACTTCTTGGCCCAAATCGACTTAATATACGCAAAGGCTGCATTGGCTCAGCATTTCAAAGCCTTTGAGCCCATTGTGGATGCCCGACCTCAGATTGACTGGATACATGCCTTCCATCCGCTGTTGCAGCTTTCTTTGGAGCGGCAGGAGAAGCATGTGGTGCCGCTCGACATTTTATTAAAAAATGTCGAAATGAGAAATGAAAAAGGAGAAATGAGAAATGACGCTTGCGGCAGGCTTTTGATAATCAGCGGTCCTAACGCGGGTGGTAAATCAGTATGTCTGAAGACGGTTGGATTGCTCCAGTATATGTTGCAATGCGGTTTGTCGGTTCCCATGAGTGAGCGATCGACGTGTGGCATGTTCGAAAACTTGATGATAGACATCGGTGACGAGCAGAGCATCGAGAACGATCTTTCGACCTATTCGAGTCACCTGATGAACATGAAGCAAATGATGCGCAGAGCCAACAGCCACACCTTATTATTAATAGATGAGTTTGGAGGCGGTACGGAACCCACCATCGGTGGAGCTATTGCTGAGGCCATGCTGAAACAGTTCTGGCTCAAGCAAGCCTTTGGCGTGATTACTACGCATTATCAGAACCTGAAGCACTTTGCCGACGATCATGAGGGCGTGGTGAATGGAGCGATGCTCTACGACCGCCATGAGATGCGGGCCTTGTTCCAGCTCAGTATCGGTCAGCCAGGCTCGTCGTTTGCCATCGAGATTGCCCGTAAGATCGGAATTCCGGAAGAGGTTATCAGTGATGCTAGCGAAATTGTTGGTTCCGAGTATATCCAGAGCGACAAGTATCTGCAGGACATTGTCCGCGATAAACGTTACTGGGAAAACAAACGACAGACCATTCATCAGCACGAGAAGAGACTGGAGGTGAGAGGGGAGAAATTGGAGGCCGACCTTGTGGAAATTGAAAACCAGCGCAAGGACATCCTCCGTCGCGCCAAGGAAGAGGCGGAAGAGCTGTTGCGTGAAAGCAATAAGCGCATTGAAAACGCCATTCGAGAGATTCGCGAGAGTCAAGCCGAGAAAGAAGAGACGCGTCGCATCCGCGAAGAGTTGAACGCTTTCAAGGAAGAGGTGGCCGGAATAGACACCAAGGAGGATGATGAGAAGATTGCCCGTAAGATGGCGCAGATTCAGGCTCGTAAGGAACGCAAGGAGAAACGGAGACAGGAGAGAAGAGAAGAAGGAGGGGAGAGGAAGGAGAATGGCTCTGTGGATAGGAGTGCTCTCACCCAACACTCAGCTTCCCAACCTATACAGCTCCAGTTGGGCGATGCCGTGCGTATCAAGGGTCTCAACTCCGTTGGCCGTATTGAGAAGATTGATGGTAAGATGGCAACGGTCATCTTTGGCGACATGCACACCAAGATGCGCATGGAGCGGTTGGAACGAGCTGATGAGACAACTGCGTCACAGTCGAGGAAGGATGAGCGCAACGACCGGATAGCGATGCTTTCATCACAGCTGTCAAGAGATACCCGTTCAACGATAGACAGCCATATACAGAACTTCAAGCAGGATCTGGATGTGAGGGGAATGCGAGGTGATGAGGCGTTGAACGCCGTCACCTATTTCATCGATGATGCCATTCTTGCCGGTGTGCCTCGTGTGCGAATCCTTCACGGAAAGGGAAATGGCATCCTTCGCCAGTTGATTCGTCAGTATCTGCATACCGTTCCCAATGTCGCCCATTATGCCGACGAGCATGTGCAGTTTGGCGGAGCCGGCATCACGGTTGTTGACTTGGAGTGATGGAGCGGGGGTCAATATAATTTTGATAAATCAAGAGAGCCAAGCCGCAGGAAAACGATTGCGGCTTGGCTCTTCTTAGATGCTTAGGAATGTTGATGTCGTTTTATTTCACGGCAACTTTTTCTCCATTGATGACGTAGATTCCGCTGGGCAGACCGATGAGTGCATTTTGGCCGTTAGCCTGTTTGCGAATCATGTTACCCTTCATGTCGTAAACGTCAACGCGAGATCCCTTCACCTTCAGGTTGCTGATGGCGGTCACCTCATTCAGATCGGTGACGTGCTTAACTGCTAACTCCGTGGCAGAGCCCGACTGTTCTTCCCAAACGATTCCACAGCGTGTGGGCAGGAATGTCTTGTCTGCATTTGTGCGGACGAGAATGCTCTGCAGAGGGTAGGCATCCTGTTGAGCGGGAATGCCGTAACGACCTTCTTCACGCAGGCCTTTCCATGTTCCGCAGAATGCTACTTGGTTACCTTTGTCATCATTCATCCTAATGGTGCTGAGGTTGGTGCTGAATCCCAACGCATCTGTGTTGATGGCACGGAATGTCTGATGCTTCGGTGAGAAAACCATGTAGGGAACACCAGCCTGAATGCCCTCGTCGGTGCAATCGAGGAAGTAGAGCACCAATGCGGAGCCTTCCTGACGGATAGCAGCTAAACGCTCAATCTGCAGTCCTTCGGCGGCATTGGCTACCTGTTCGGCGGTCAGCGACATGGGCAGGCACAATGTGTTGTAGCCAGCAAAGAAGAAACGATTCAACCGGGCGGTCTGCTCGGTGTTCAGAATCTGCTCCATATTCAGCGTGTTGCTACTTGTTGAAATGTTCATCACGCGCTTCTGGGCATTGGCCTGTGTGCCAAATGCCACTACGAAAAGTAATGCGAGTACAAAATGTTTCATGCTATAAAAGGTTTTAGTATAATTTGTTGATGATATTTCTTTTGCAATATTACGAAAAAAAACGGGTACTTTGCTTGTTTTCTGTGAGATTTAATAATTTTTAATAGTATGATTGGGGAGTTCGATGTGTTGCGAAGGGGGTGTTCGGATTATTTTTTGTACTTTTGCAGCGTAATACTTGAACTACTTGATAAAACTGAATGAAACAAATGATTTGGATGCTGTTGTCGCTGTTGGCGATAACGGCACAAGCAAAGACAAAGGCTCCCCAAGCTGTGTGGCCTGATGGCTCCGCAATGGACTCTTGGTTCATGGATACCACCAAAGTGAATATCGAAACTTTGGGACGAAAGTTTGTGATTACCGACTATGGCGTTTCTGCCGACAGCACCACGGTGCAGACCGCTGCCATACAGCGCGTCATAGACCTTGCCGCACAAGAGGGTGGGGGCGTGGTTGTTGTTCCGAAGGGCACATTCCTCACGGGAGCGCTGTTCTTCAAACAGGGCACCCACTTGCATGTCGCTGAGGGTGGAAAGTTGAAAGGCTCGCAGCGTATCATCGATTTCCCCTTTATGACCACCCGCATCGAGGGTGAGACCTGCAAGTATTTCTGTGCCCTCATCAATGCCGACGGACTCGACGGCTTTAGCATTAGTGGAAAGGGTACGATAGACGGAAACGGACTTCCCTATTGGCAAGAGTTCTGGATTCGCCGTGGCTGGAATCCCCAGTGTACGAACAAGGATGCCCAGCGCCCGCGTCTTACCTATGTTTCCAATTGTCACAATGTTACCATTCAGGATGTGCGCCTGATGAATAGTCCGTTTTGGACGAATCATGTTTATAAGAGTGACCATGTGCGCTATCTTGATTGCTATATCTTCGCTCCTACGGAAAACGTCTATGCTCCACAGCCCAAGCGTGGCGCGCCCAGTTCCGATGCTATCGACATCGATGCCTGTACAGACGTGATGGTCAGCGGCTGTTTCATGCACGTCAATGATGATGCCGTGGTGCTTAAGGGAGGTAAGGGTACGTGGGCTGACAAGGACTCGACGAATGGGCCTTGTGAGCGAATCTTGATACAAAACTGCCGTTATGGACGTGTGCATTCGTGTCTGACACTTGGCTCCGAATCCTTGCACGATCGTAACGTCATCCTGCGCGATTGCTACTCGGAGCAGTCCTCACGGGTTCTTTGGCTGAAGATGCGTCCTGACACGCCGCAACACTATGAGTATGTGCTTGTTGAGGGTATCACGGGACATTGTGGCTCGTTCCTCTTTATTCACCCCTGGACCCAGTTCTTTAAGCCACAAGAGCGTGCGGATATGCCCCTGTCACGTTGTAACAACATCACCATGCGCAATAACTCGGTGGAGAGCCGCATCCAATGGGACGTGAAAACCTCAGACAAATACGAACTCCTTGACTTTACCAACAACGGAGAACCACTCATCTTCGAGAAAAACGACAAGCCTGAGGATACCAAGGAATTCCTCTAACTACATAACTTCTCTAACTTCACATACACATGCCAACCAATTATTTTGCAGTAGATCTCGGTGCTACCAGCGGCCGCACCATCATCGGAACCATTGAAAACGGAAAGCTGAAACAGGAAGAACTCACCCGTTTCGATAACCCTATCATACAGACGGGCGGTCACTTCTATTGGGACATCTATGCTCTCTATAATGAGGTGATACGCGGGCTGAAGCTTGTTGCCAGAAGACAAATTCATATCCAGAGCATCGGTATTGACACGTGGGGAGTGGATTTTGTGTGCATTGGCAGCGATAATGCCATCCTACGGAATCCTCTTGCCTATCGCGACCCGCATACCTTTGGCAAGATGGAGGAGTACTTTGAAAAAGTACATACCCGGGAAGAGGTATATTCTGTCACGGGCATTCAGTTCATGAACTTCAACTCGCTCTTCCAGCTTTATGCGATGCGTGAGGCCGACAACTGCGCTCTACGGCAGGCGGAGAAAATTTTGTTCATTCCCGATGCGTTGAGTTGGATGCTCACGGGTGAGGCTGTCTGTGAATACACCATTGCTTCCACCTCGCAGATGCTCAATCCCCGCACGGGTGATCTCGAACCACAGTTGTTGGCGAGTGTGGGGCTGCGCCGTGAACAGTTTGGACGGATGGTACATCCAGGTACGCCGATTGGCGTGCTCACCGAGGAGGTACAACAAATAACAGGACTTGGTGCCGTGCCCGTGATTGCCGTAGCCGGTCATGACACGGGGAGTGCCGTGGCAGCAGTTCCTGCCAAGGATGAGAAATTCGCCTATCTTTCGAGTGGCACATGGAGCCTTATGGGAATAGAAACCAAGGAAGCCATCATCAATGAACAGAGTTTCAACAGTAACTTCACCAACGAGGGAGGTGTTGAAGGTACAACCCGTTTCCTGAAGAATATCTGTGGCATGTGGCTCTACGAGCGTTGTCGCAAGGAGTGGAAGGACGAGGATGGTGGAAGTGACCAAAACCTTGCACATGCCGTGCTACAGGAGGCTGCCATGAAGGAAGAGCCCTTCCGCTCGCTCATTGCCCCCGATGATGCTGCTTTTGCCAACCCCGCGAACATGAACGAAGCCATCAAGGAATACTGTCGTCAGACCAACCAGCTTGTGCCCGAGACCCGTGCACAGGTGTGCCGTTGCATCTTCGACTCGCTGGCCCTGCGCTATCGGCAGGTCTTCGGGTGGCTGAAGGAGTTTGCATTGTTCCCCATCGAGGTGCTGC
>JAFSWU010000228.1 GCA_017444365.1 Prevotella sp. | reverse complement strand
GATGATGGATCTGGCGGAACAATATCTCTATGGCATCGATTCGCCGCTGTACAACGAGCCGCTGTACTTGCTCGCCCTGCAAACAACTGCCGACATGAAGGGAGGTGACGCCCGATGGAAAGCAAAGACGGAATGGCAACTGAAACGGGTGGAACGCAACCAGCCAGGCACAACCGCCGAGGACTTCGACTGCCTGCTGACCAACGGAATGCGAACGCGCATCAGCCAAGTGGCAAGCACCCCACAGGTGCTGCTGCTCTTCTACGATCCCGACTGCGACCACTGTCATGAGGTGATGGCACAACTGAGGCAAGACGAGCGCATCCGCTCCTCCATCGCCACAGGACAACTGACCTGCATTGCCATCTGCACTGGCAACGAAGAAAGCCGCTGGCGCGAAAGCCTCCAAGAACTGCCTGCGGAATGGATAACCGTGTACGACAGTACCGACGTAGGCGCCAAAGGACTCTACGACCTCCGCCGCCTGCCCGCTCTCTACAAGGTGGATGGCACAACCTTTCAGGTGCAGAAAAAGCTCTCTACATCATCATCCCCCATCGCGTTTTGAACCAGCACGGAGCCTACACTTCGTGACATAACCAAGATGAAAGACCGCCACAACCATTGATGGTTGCGGCGGTCTTTACTTTGTCTCAGAGCCTTCTTTGCGGCTCATCAATCCTGTCTCGCTGGGAATAGTTATTGTCTGACGATGACGCCCCTTGTATGGAGCTCCGTCACGATGCTGCCATCAAAGACGGTGGCAATGAATGGGTTGTGAGCGATGCGGTACACCTTGTCTGGCGACTCGTCCAGCAAGTCCGCAATCTCCTCGTACACCTTCCTCCTCGAGGAACGCCTGTACGGGTGTCCTCCCGTCAGTATGTAGTTCAAAATCTGTTGAAACATATATATCAATGTTGAAGTTGCTAATAGGCATTACCCCACATATCTGTTTCTTTATTCTCTCCGTTATCGCCATAGCCAATGCTCTCATTCGCGTCAAGACCAGTGGTATTAACGCTTCGAATCGAACCGACAAGCATGTGAAATTGCTGCTGAAAGTGAACAACTTTCATTTCGGGGCGGACATATTCTTTCTTGACCATATTGCAATCCTTTTTCATTTAATCATTACCTTTTTACCATTCACGATATATAATCCCTTTTGGGTAGGCTGGCCGTTGATGCGTCGGCCGTCCAGTGTGTAGATGGCCTCTACTGGAAGCTGCTCGTTTTCAACAGAGAAGATGCCTGTCGTCTGATCGTCCCCGAAGTCAATTCTGAAGGAACGGATTGAACTGATTTTCGCTTGGGCGGCAACCTGTTCCTTCAACTTGAAGTAAGCACGGAAGCCCTTGATGTTGCTTGGCAGTTCCGTAGGATGATAGAGCGTGTTGCTTGCTCCCATGAAGAGGACTTCTTTCTTGTCATTAGCGGTTGTGCTAACAGAGGTTGCGTGCAGCACAGGGATGAAGTCAAGCGCTGTGGTACTAGTGGGGATTGTCGTGCTGCTGACGGTCACGTTCTCAAACACGGGGTTCTCCACATTGGCTGACACTTTCACCAAATAGGGCTTTCCTGCCTCGATGCTGGTAGCGTCAGCGAAGGCCAACGAGAGTTCACCCGTGCTGCTGTTGAATGATGAACCGGTCAATTTCTTAACGGCGGTGATACCTTTGGCTGTCAGTTCTTCAGCACTGATGTCGAACGGCACAGCGAATGTATTGTAGCTGCCTGCAAGGTGCGCATCAGGGTGACATTGACACCACCGACAGCCGCTGGTTCGGCAAAATTAAATTCATTGAGATTAAAGGCATTGTCGTTGCAATCTATCAGCACATATTCGTGGGCTTCGTCAGCGGTTGTCGAAGCATTTTTGCCTGTCAGATAGTAGATGCCGCTGACGTTGGTGCGTGCGTAATTGTCGGAGGAGATGGTGTAGCAAAGAGGATATTCTGTCACGGACGTGAAGGTCCACTTGGTATCGTTGGCCAAGGTGGCATCAGTCCAAAGATACTGATTGTCCCAGTAATCAATTTTCAGGTAATTGGCCGTGTTGGTACTGTAATCATCTATATACTTGATGGAATACGTTCCCGTGCCATTGCTCGAAAGGATCATTCTGCGGGGAGTATTCGACAGATCAGGATAGTTTGGATAAGTTGTTCCATAGTTCAAGTACTTCTCCGCCGTCTTGTCGTAGAGATAGAAGATTCCTGGTGCGACCTCCTCCGAGATGGGGGTAACTTCTACACTCTTCAGCGTGTAACGATATGATGTCAGCTCATTCACTTGGGCCAATTCAAAGAAATAATAGGTGGTATTGGCTTCTAGATCATAGGTTTGCTGATTCGACTTATTTTGGACGTTGGCGGCTTCGATGGTAGAGCCATTGCTGATGGTTACGAGCACCATGTGCTGATTGTCACCGCTTGACTCCTGGCCCGCGATGGTGAGACGGGATTTCTTGGTGGTACGG
>JAFSWU010000227.1 GCA_017444365.1 Prevotella sp. | reverse complement strand
TGACGGGCAGTCCGTGTGAGGGACTTTCAGAGAGCTTCACGTTACGCTGGATGACGGTCTTGAACACCAGTTCCTGGAAGTGGCGCTTCACCTCGTCGTAAATCTGGTTGGCAAGTCGCAGGCGCGAGTCGTACATGGTCAGCAGGAATCCTTCAATCTCGAGCTTCGGGTTGAGCTTGCTCTTGATAATCTTGATGGTGTTGAGCAGTTTAGAGATTCCTTCCAAGGCGAAGTATTCGCACTGCACGGGGATGATGACCGAGTCGGCAGCCGTCAGGGCGTTTACGGTAATCAGTCCTAATGAGGGAGAGCAGTCAATGAGGATGTAGTCGTACTCGGCGCGGATGGGGTCGAGCAACTTCTTGATAACCCGCTCTCGGTTTTCGAGGTTGAGCATTTCTATTTCAGCTCCCACCAGGTCAATGTGGCTTGGTATGATGTCCAGTCCGTCGATGTCGGTCGTGTAGATGGCATCGCGTACGTCGGCTTTGTCAATGATACATTCGTAGAGCGAACAGTCCACCTCTTGGATATCGACGCCCAGACCGCTTGATGCGTTGGCCTGCGGGTCGGCATCAACAACAAGTACCGACTTCTCCAGTGTGGCTAATGATGCGGCGAGGTTGATGGTTGTTGTGGTCTTGCCCACACCGCCTTTCTGATTCGCTAATGCAATGATTTTTCCCATTTTTCAATCTTTTTGCTATAACTATAGAGTTTGCAAAGGTACGAAAAATCTATCAAATGACCTTGGTTTTTATGAAGAGAAATGTTAAAAACGCTGAAAACCTTTGCTTTTTGTTCAATTGTGTTGTAACTTTGTACTTGAAACGATTACTTACAATATAATAGTGTATGTGTACTGATAGAAAGAGACCCTTGATACTGATTTCCAACGACGACGGCTATCATGCCAATGGACTGCGCTATTTGGCAGACTTCCTGCGTGATGAGGCCGATGTACTCATCTGTGCCCCCGACGGAGGACGCTCCGGCTATTCCCGTGCCTTCTCGGCCGTTACGCCGCTGACGTTGCGCCGCCGCAAGAATATGGATGACCTGGGTGAGCATGTGCAGGTGTGGTCGTGCTCGGGAACGCCCGTCGATTGTGTGAAGATTGCCCTCGACCAGCTTTGCATCGACCGCCGGCCCGACCTGATTCTCGGGGGTATCAACCACGGCGACAACTCAACGGTAAACAACCATTACAGCGGAACGATGGGCGTGGCCGTGGAGGGGTGCATGAAGTATATCCCCTCGATTGCGTTCTCCACCTGCTACTACGACCCCAAGGCCAATCTCGAACCCCTGCGCCCCTATGTGCAGGCCATTGTGCAGAAGGTGTTGGCAGAGGGACTGCCCAAGGGAACTTGTTTGAATGTGAACTTCCCGGCCCGTCAGGAGTTCGAGGGTATCAAGGCATGTCGCATGACTTGGGGCAGCTGGATCAACGAGATTGACAAACGTCATCACCAGCGCGGCTACGACTACTACTGGATGGTGGGCGACTACCGCAATGACGAACCCGATGCGGAAGATACCGACCAGTGGGCACTGAACCACGGCTTTGTGGCCATCACACCCACGAAGATTGACGTGACGGCCTACGACTACATGGAAACCCTCGAAGACCAGATAGCCTCGTTAAACGTTTAGGATTCCACATTCCACCTTCCACACTCCACACTCCACATGAAATACTACCTAATTGTTGGCGAAGCCTCTGGCGACATCCACGCAGCCGGGCTGATGCACTCGCTGAAGAACAACGACACCCATGCCGAATTCCGCTTTTTCGGGGGCGACCTGATGGCGGCAGAAGGCGGCACACAAGTCAAGCACTATAAGGAATTGGCCTATATGGGTTTCGTGCCCGTGTTGTTGCACCTGCGCACCATCTTCCGCAACATGGACATGTGCAAGCGCGATATTGTGGCCTGGCAGCCCGACGTGGTCATCCTGGTTGATTACCCGGGCTTCAATCTCAAGATAGCGAAGTTCGTCCATGCCCATACGAAGATTCCTGTCTATTATTACATCTCGCCCAAGATATGGGCATGGAAGGAATGGCGTATCAAGAGCATCAAGCGCGACATTAGCGAATTGTTCTCCATTCTTCCTTTCGAAGTACCTTTCTTCGAGGGAAAGCACCATTTCCCCATTCACTATGTGGGCAACCCAACGGCCTACGAGGTACGGGCATACAAGGAGAAGGCACCCGTTGGCAATGATGGATTCTTGCGTCAGAACCGGTTGCATCCGTCCACCCCGATGATTGCCATCCTCTGTGGAAGTCGCAAACAGGAAATCAAGGACAACCTGCCTGCCATGCTCGCTGCCACCCGTGAACTTGCCGGCAATTATCAGCTGGTCATCGCGGGCGCACCGGCTATCGAGCCTGAATACTACGAGCAGTTCACCCAAGGCTATCAGGTGAAGTTGCTTCCTGCCGGTCATACCTATCAGCTGCTGTTCAATGCAACGGCAGCACTGGTGACCAGCGGAACGGCCACCTTGGAGACTGCGCTCTTCCGCGTTCCGCAGGTGGTGTGCTACAAGACCCCCGTACCCCATCTCATCCGTATTGCGTTCAACCATATCATCCAGTGTAAGTACATCTCGTTGGTCAACCTCATTGCCGACAGAGAGGTGGTGCCGGAACTGCTTGCCGACCGTTTCTCGGTGAACAGCATCAGGAAAGAGCTGACGCGGATTCTCCCCGGGGGTGATGCGCGAGAGGAACAGCTTGACGGCTACGACGAAATCATAGACAAATTAGGTGAGACCGTGGCTCCCGACAATGCGGCCAGTATCATGGTGAGGAAGCTGAGGGATGAAGGATGAGAGATGAGGGATGAAGGATGAAGGAAAAGAGCAATTATAGTTTTCAGCCGGACGAGAGCCAGCGTCGTGTCATCACCGTGCAAGGTGGCTATCATCTGGTGTTAGCTCCCCCAGGATGTGGAAAGACGCAGATCCTGACAGAGCGCATCCGTCATGCCCACGAAAACGAGGGGATTCCCTACGAGCAGATGCTCTGTCTGACGTTTACCAACCGTGCGGCGCGCGGCATGCAGGAACGCATACAACAGCGATTGGCAGATGTGGGCGTGGGCGAAGTGTATGTGGGTAATATCCATCGCTTCTGTTCGAAGTTCCTGTTTGAGAACAACGTGATTCCTGCCGAGACTTCCATCATCGACGAGGACGATTGCATCAGCATCCTCTCCCGCTATTTCGACGAAGACGAGTCGCAGGTGATGGAGAATATCAACCGCCGCAAGGCCTATTATGAGGTTATCCATTTCTCGCATTTCATCCTTCAGCTCTCACATGGTCACCCCAAGGAATTGCGCATGCACCCCGAGTGCATGACGGCAGATGACGTAACGGCACTCAGAAGCCTCTCCACCCTGTACAAGAAGCCCTTCGACGCTGCCACCCTCACCGACATCTATGCACATACCGACTTCTACACCGATGCGCTGCACACATCCGACCTGGATATGGGCATACAGACCATTGCTGCCCGCACGCTTCGGAAGATGGAACTTGCCCGACAGTTTGAACAGTACAAGAACGATAATAAACTGGTAGATTTCGAAGACCTGCTGATACAGGCCTACGATGCCATGCGCACATCGGAATCCCACCGGACATACTCCTGGATACAGGTGGACGAGGTGCAGGACCTCAATCCCCTACAGCTTGCTATCGTTGACCTCATTACCACCCCATCGTCTTCTTCCCTCAACTCCCCTCCCTCCTCTCTTCTTCCTCTTTCAACCGTCATGTACCTCGGCGACGAACAGCAGGCCATCTTTTCCTTTATGGGTGCCAAGCTGACCACCCTCGACATGTTGCGCCAGCGTTGCGGGAGACAGGTTCATCACCTGAGCACCAACCACCGTTCACCGAAATACTTGCTCGACGTGTTCAACGAGTATGCACGGGTGGAACTGGGTATCAGTCCCGCCCTGCTGCCCAAGCCCTCACATGCTTCTCACCACTCAACACCGTCAGCATTTCCCCACGGAGAAGCAGAAGGGACACCAGCTCCGTCACCGCTGCGCATCCTGCGGAGTAATGTGCTGGAGACGGAGTTCTACGATGTGGCGCACGTGGCGCAGATGCTCAACGAGGCATCGCCCCATGAGACCACCGCTGTCATCGTCAACAGCAACAGCGATGCCGACCATGTCAGCGAGGAACTGCTCAAGTTAAGTGTTCCCCATTTCAAGGTGTCGGGCGACGATCTGTTCGGTTCTACCGAGATGAAGTTGCTGTTGGCTCATCTGAGTGTGCTTTCCAACGAACATAATTTCATAGCATGGGCCCGAATAATGAAAGGAACGCGCGTATGTGAACAGAATGCCTATGCCCGCAACTTCATTCGTGTGCTGCTCGACCATGCCATGCTGCCATCCGACTTCCTGCTCTATGCTGACAGCACGTATGTGCAGGAATACGTCCTTGTCTGTGAGAACAAGGATATTGTGGTCTTCGACACGGAGACCACCGGTCTGAGCATGTCGGAGGATGACATCGTGCAGATTGCCGCCGTAAGGATGCGTCAGGGTAGGGTGGTGCCAGGCTCTGAGTTCAATGTCTATATCGAGACCTCCCGTGAGATTCCTCCCATGCTGGGCGACATTCCCAATCCCATCATCGAAGAGCGGAAACACCATCGGCTCCATTCCCATGCCGAGGCGTTGCAGATGTTTCTCGACTATGCGGCAGGAGATGTGTTGCTCGGCCACAATGCCGACTTCGACTACCACATCCTCGATGCCAATCTCAGCAGGTATCTTTCCCAGCGGCTCGCCGATCATCATCCTGTCTATTTCGATTCGCTGAAGCTCATCCGACTATTGCAGCCCGATCTCAAGGAGTATAAACTGAAATACCTGTTGGCGGTGTTGGGCTTAGAAGGAGAGAACTCGCATTTGGCCGATGCTGACGTGCTGGCCACCTGTTCGCTGATGAACCATTGCTATCAGCGGGCTTGTGAGGTGATTCCCGGTCAACGCTCTTTCATGGCGACCGATAGGGTCAAGAACCGCGTGGCAACCCTTCGTCGCAACTATGGTGAATTGTATCTCCAGGCCCGAAAGCAGCGTTTCGAGACAACGGAAGATGGCATCCCCGCCCTTGTCAGAGAACTGGTGTATGCCCACCGCTACCTGTGTGAGAATGCTTTCATTGAATCCGTCCGACAACTGAACTATGTCACCCGCTATCTCACTGAGGATATGCTTGACAACGAGTCGGGCATGAGCCTGCACGAACAGTTGGCCGCCCATATTGTTGAAATCAACACGCTGAAGGAGGCCGACCTGTGCAACAGCCGTAGCATCGAAGACCGCGTGTTCGTATCTACCGTTCACAAGGCGAAGGGACTGGAGTTCGACAATGTCATCGTCTTTGATGCCGTGGAAGACCGCTATCCCAGCTACTTCAACCGCAACAGTCCGACCGGCATTGACGAGGACGCACGCAAGTTCTATGTGGCAATGACACGTGCCAAGCACCGGTTGTACATTTCACAATGCCTCACACGCATGGACTATCGTGGACAGGTTCGTCCACGACAGCTCACCCGATTCATGAACTCCATTCAGAAGTTCTTTTCATGAGCCACAAAAAAAGTAGCGTCGGCATTCCGAATATGGGATGCCGACGCTGTTTCTGATTAGCTCTTCTTGATCTTTGTTGCTTGAATGAAATACAGGATAAGAAGGATATAGGCGAGGAGCGACAGC
>JAFSWU010000226.1 GCA_017444365.1 Prevotella sp. | reverse complement strand
GTGAGCAATCACGGTTGAACCGGTGATGCCATACTGTGTCAAATCTAACTTTGCCATTGTACTTTTAATGTATTAATAAAAAATGTTTGCATCATGTTTCTGAATCGACCGCAAAGTTACTAATTTATTGAGAATTAAGCATCGCGAATTAAGAATTATTTCACTTTCTCGCGTGGTTTTAAAGTTAAATAATTCAAAAAGTGCGTCCTCCCCGCTCCTTTTGTCACATTGAGGTTGCAAAAGCAATGAAACTTCCCCTTGATTTGAGGTTCGACCACGATTAGAACGCCATCGTGTTCTGAACTCATGGGCCGAGGTGTTCCATAGGGACAACTTGTCCGAAGGCCGTCCGGACAAGTTGTCCGGCAGTCGCGGACGCTCCGTCCCGCTGAACCGGAAACTCTGTCCGGACGACCTGTACCACCTGTCCGGCTGACCTGTAGCACCTGTCCCGACGACCTTTTACCCATCTGTCACCTATCTGTCACCCATCTGTCACCCATCTGTCACCCATCTGTCACCCTATAGAACCCCTTTATTCATCGGGGTTTTAGGACTGTTTGGTGACAGATGAGGGATTTTTCGCGATTATTTCAACATTTTGTTGTCTATAAAAAATATTATTACTAAATTTGCAGGATGTGAATCACCTTTTAAAGAAATCTGAATCAAATATCATATAAGCCCATGAAAGTAATCAATCTGTCAGAACAGAACAGTATTCTCAACCTGTATATGGCTGAGCTGCGCGACAAGAAGTACCAGCAGAACCGTCTGCTGTTCCGTAACAACATCCGCCGCATCGGTGAGCTGATGGCGATAGAAGTGTCGAAGACTTTGGAGTACAAACCCAAGACCGTGACCACCCCGTTGGGCACCATCGACATCCCCCTGCCCAAGGACGACATCGTTGTGGCCACGGTGCTGCGTGCCGGCTTGCCATTCCACGAGGGGTTCCTCAACGTCTTCGACCATGCCGACAACGCCTTTGTGTCGGCCTATCGCATGTACACCAACCGCGAGCACACCGAGGTGGGGGTACACACGGAGTACATGGCTTCGCCGAGCGTGAAGGGAAAGACGCTCATCATTGCCGACCCGATGTTGGCCACGGGTGGCTCGATGGCAGCGAGCATCGAGGCTCTGTGCAAGACGGGTAAGCCGAAGGCCATCCATATCGCCTGCGTGATTGCAGCTCCAGAGGGTGTTGGCGTGGTGCGCGAGGCGTTGCCGGAGGGCTCCACCATCTGGTGTGCCGCCATCGACCCAGGGATGAACGAGCAAAAGTACATCGTGCCGGGTTTCGGCGACTGCGGTGACCTCTGCTTCGGCGAGAAGCTTTAGAGGATTTTAGGTAAGAAGCAAGAGGTAAGAAGTAAGAGGTAAGGGGGCTCAATACTTCACTTCTTAACTTCAGAAGTTGAAATATTTGAGATTTCATGTAGTTTTTATACCGTTGTTGCGTCTAATGGGTAAAAAGATTCAAAAACAGACGAAACAATGACGACATTAGAAAGACAGTTTGCGCAAACCGTAGCAGAACACAAGAGCACCATCTACACCGTGTGCTACATGTTCTCGAAAGATGCCGACGAGGTGAACGACCTGTTCCAAGAAGTACTATTCAATCTTTGGAAAGGTTTCGAGAGCTTTGAGCATCGCTCAGACATCAGGACGTGGATCTACCGCGTTGCCCTCAATACCTGCATCTCCATCGACAGGAAGAAGAGACGCAACTCCACAATCCGGCTGACGATGGACATCAACCTCTTTGAAGACCGCGACGAGGATACGCGCCAGGTGGGCATGCTCCACAAGCGCATATCACGTCTTCAGCCCTTTGACCGCGCAATTGTCCTGCTTTGGCTCGAAGACCTCAGCTACGAGGAGATAGGTCAGATAGTCGGCATCACAGCTAAGAACGTCAATGTCCGTCTGTTCAGAATCCGCGAACAACTAAAGAACATGTTTAACGATTAAACTTTTGCCCATTATGAACACCGAACTTGAAGAGATGCGACAGCAGATGGCTGTGCTGAAGAAGAAGCTGGAACAGCAGGAGATAATCAGCGACCGCCTGATAAGCAAGACTAAAGAATCCTTAGAAAAGGACATGGCTACCGTGCGCAGGAAGTACAGAATGGGATACGTCGTCAGCATTCTTGCAGTACCCTATCTCTACTACATGGTGGTTTATCAATTTGGGGGCTCTGTGGCCTTTGGCATTGGCACTGTGATATGGGCGCTCGTCAACTTTATTCACTACTACTGGAGGAAAGGTAACTTGTACGATATGCATTCAGACAATTTGCTGGAGGCTCAGCGCCAGGCATCAACCCTCAAGCAGAGTTACAGCAAATGGATCAAGATTGATTATCTTTTCATGGCATGCTGGCTTGCGTGGTTTACGTGGGAAGTCCATCTGAAGAGTACGATGGAAGGCACGGGAGATACGCCACGCTTCTACTTCGTCTTCATCATCGGAATGCTGATGGCATTACCCCTCAGCATTTGGCAAGTCATCAAGACGCATCGGCGCTATCAGAGAATCCTTGACCAGATAGAGGACCTGACGGCAGAAGCTTAAGAGTCTTCCTATTGAACCATGACGGGAGCAGACCACAAGAGAGTCTGCTCCCGTTTTGTTATCTCAGAAGTCAGCGGGTGACTGGAAACGCATGAGCTCACCCGTCTTGGGATGGTTGAATTGCAGGGACTCGGCATGGAGGAATAGTCGTTCCCCTTTCTGTCCATACAGTTCATCACCTAAGATGGGGTTGCCGAGTCCATCGGGATGGGCACAATGCACCCGCAACTGATGGGTGCGTCCCGTCTGCGGGTAGAGAGCCACGCGGTTGCCGCCCAGCGGTTCCACGAGTGTAACGGCCGGCTTGCCATGCACCTGATCCACCACCTGGTAAGGACGGTTGAGAGGGTCGGGACGCAAAGGGAGGGAGATGGGAGAGGGGAGCCCCCTCCGGCTCTCCCAAAAGGGAGAGGGTGCTGTGAGCAGGGCGACGTAGCGTTTCTTGACTTCGCGGCGCAGGAACTGCTGTTGCAGGTGGTGGTAGGCCTCCTCGGTCTTGGCGATGACGAGCAGGCCGCTGGTGACCTGGTCGAGCCGGTGTACCATCATGGGGCCGGAAGCATCAGGACAATGCCGTTTTGCGAAGTCGAGAACCGACGGCTCATCCGTCTTGCCCGGTACGCTGAGCATGCCCGCCGGTTTATCTACTACCATGATATACTCATCCTCATATAGAATAGGAATACTCTCCTCTATCCTCTCTCCTCTCTCCTCTTTCTGTAATTGGTATTCTCTCTCCTCTATCCTCTCTCCTCTCTCCTCTCTCTGTAACATCCACGTCAGGATAGGCTTGCACTTCCCGCTGCATGCAGGGTAGTAGTGCAGGTGGTGGCGAATCTCCGCCTTGGGCGACTCGCCATACCAGAACATCGCCATGCAAAGGGGTTTTAAGTTATGCTGGTAGGCATACTGCAAGAGCTTCGGTTCGCAACATTCGCCCGCTCCGGCAGGTGGCAGCTTGAACACCGTGTCGGCAAAGATGTCGAGCAGGTTCTTCTTCTCGCCTTGTGCATTCAACATCTCGAAATGCGAGAACAGCCACCGCTGGAGTGCATCCGATTGGCTGCGGCGTTCCCGTTTCAGTTGCGCTATTTCCTCATCCAGCACCTGTAGTCGGACGTTCAGCTCCTCTGTTCGTGCCGCAAATTGTTTCTTCGTCCGTCGGATTTCCGCATTCAGGAACTGGCTCTGACGAATCCTCTCGGCCTCTATCTCCTCGGCGTGAACACCCTGTCCTGTTGGCAAGGCCGTCTTCCTTTCCTTCAATGCGGCGATGGCGATCTCCATCTCTTGCTGGAGCTGTGCGATCCGTTCCTTCAATTCCATGCGGGCATCGTTGTTGCTGAGCCGCTCAATCCGCTTGTTCAAGGCTGTAATCTCCGCCTCGTGTGTCTTGAAATACCCATCTTCCTGTAGGTAGTCGAACACGGCTGGCACGAACCCCTCCCAGTCGCTGCGTCCGCACACCTGTCCGCTATAGGCGGCAAGGTAGTGGAGCGTAGAATGTGGAGTGTGGAATGTGGAATGTGGAATGAGGGACGAGGATGGTGGAGTTTCTACTACCAGCACGCCGAACATCTTTCCGTGATGGATCTCCTCTCGGAAAGCCGCCCAGTCTTCATTCCTCATTCCACATTCCTCATTCCTCATTCCACATTTCTCATTCCTCATTCCACATTCCTCATTCCTCATTCCACATTCCTCCAAGTACCTGCACACCTCCTCCACCGCTATTTGGCATAGCGGGTGAGGCTCGTAGCGGAAGGGGTTGTTCATCCTTTCGGGCGGCTGTATGTCGGTATGGAGCGGGTGTAGTATCATGCTGCCTTGATGATGTGAATCGACAAAGTCGATACAAAGGTAGAAATAATTATGAATTATGAATGTCGAATTATGAATTATTTCTTATCTTTGCAGCAAAATCACCAATCCTATGGCAATTACAAAGAAAATTAACAGAAAGACAATGGTGCGCGAGGCGCGCGACTATGTCATGATTACCATCGCCATGCTGAGCTACTGCATCGGATGGTCGGTGTTCCTGCTTCCCAACAACATCACCACGGGTGGTGTGCCCGGTATCTCCTCCATCCTGGAGTGGAGCCCCCTGCATATCCCAGCCCAGTTGAGCTACTTCGTCATCAACGCATTCCTGTTGGTGGCAGCCCTGCGCATTCTGGGGTGGCAGTTCTGTGTGAAGACGGTGTATGCCGTTGTTGTGCTCACCACAGCCTTGTCGCTGACGCGTGACTTTACCTCCTCGCTCCACCTGTTGAGAGACCAGCCGTTCATGGCTGCCGTGCTCGGTGCGGCCTTCTGCGGAACGGGTGTGGGACTTGGACTCAGCTCCAACGGTTCCACGGGTGGCACCGACATCATCGCTGCCATCGTGAACAAGTACCGCGACATCTCACTTGGCCGCATCATCCTCATCTGCGATGTCATCATCATCTCCAGTTCCTACTTCGTACTGAAAGACTGGGAGCGTGTCATCTATGGCTACGTGGTGCTCTACATCACCGCTTTCTGTATCGACCAGGTGGTGAACAGCATGCGCCGCAGTGTGCAGTTCTTCATTATCTCCGATAAATACAAGGAGATTGGCGACCGCATCAACAACGACCCCCACCGCGGCTGCACCGTTATCGATGCCCATGGCTTCTATTCGGGCAGGGAAGTGAAGATGCTCTTCGTGCTGGCCAAGCAGAACGAGAGTGCGAAGATCTTCGAACTCATCAACTCTATCGACCCCGAGGCTTTCGTCTCACAGAGTGCCGTCATCGGTGTCTATGGTGAAGGCTTCGACCATTTCAAGGTGAAAAACAAGAAAAACTAAACCACTGATCCTGATGAAAACGATCATGATAAAGACAATGAGAACTGTAGTCTTAGGAGCCTTTTTGTGCTGTGCTATGACAACTGTCGCACAGGTGACCATGAACATCGACGCCAAGAAGCGCGGTCCGATGATCAGTCCCTACCAGTATGGACTCTTCTTCGAGGAAATCAACCATGCCGGCGACGGCGGACTCTATGCCGAGCTCATTCGCAACCGCTCTTTTGAAGATGACATCACGTTCACTTCCACTACCGTACCGGAATACTGGTCGGCCCTCTTCGGAGCCAAGCTGCAACTGACAACCACCGGTCTGTTGAATGGCGTGCAGGAGAAGTGTGCCGTGATGACGACAACGACCACGGGAACCCCTCTGCAGGGAATTGCCAATGCAGGATATTGGGGCATGAAGTTCGTGACTGACTCCACCTACACCCTATCGTTCTGGGCGAAAGGCTCCAACGATGGCTATACGGGCAACATCATCGCCCGCCTACAGTCGGCAGACGGAAAGACGCTATGCGGCGAAGCCACCGTCGAGGGTGAGGTGAAAGTGGACGAGTGGACCCACCTCACAGCCACCATCAAGGCCACGGCCTCTGCGGACAAAGGTCGCTTCGTGCTGCTCACGTCGAATGCCGGACAGCTGTATCTGGACGTGGTATCTCTCTTCCCCTACACGTGGAAGGGACGGAAGAACGGCATGCGCCCCGACCTTGCCCAGCTGTTGGCAGACACCAAGCCCACCTTCCTGCGCTTCCCAGGCGGTTGCTTCGTGGAAGGAACCAACGGTTTTGATAACGCCTTTCAGTGGAAGAAGACCATCGGCCCCATTGAGATGCGCAACGGTCACCAGAACGTGAACTGGGGCTACCGCTCCAGCGACGGTCTTGGCTATGACGAGTACCTGCAGTTCTGTGAGGACCTCGGAGCCGCACCGATGTTCGTTGTCAACGTAGGACTCGGCCACGGCTATACCATTCCGATGGCCGACTTAGACACCCTGGTGCAGAACACCCTCGATGCCATTGAATACGCCAACGGCGATGTCACCACCTACTGGGGGGCCATACGTGCCGCCAACGGCCATCCCGCTCCCTATGGCATTAAGTTTGTGGAGATTGGCAACGAGAACTATCAGGCCAACGCCGCACAGCAGAGCCAGGACTATGCCGAGCGCTACTATATGTTCTACAAGGCTATCAAGGAGAAGTATCCCGACATCATCACCATCGGTAACGTGGAGGCATGGGGAACCGACAACCCCACCTGGCGCAACGACTATCCCGTGGAACTGGTCGATGAGCACTACTATCGCAGCAACACCTGGATGCGCTCCAACTATCATAAGTACGACGGCTACAGCCGTGCCATCGGCGTATATAACGGTGAGTATGCCGCCAACGAGACAGGTACCTACGGCACCTATGGCAATATGAACAGCGCACTGGGCGAGGCTGTGTATATGCTGGGCATGGAGAAGAACTCCGACGTGTGCCGCATGGCATCCTTCGCCCCCATCTTCATGCACGAGAGCGACCCCCGCTGGCCGTATGACATGATTCACTTCAACTGCGCCAAGAACTTCGTCACTCCGTCGTACTATGTGCAGCAGCTGTTGCCCAGCAGTCTGGGTAAGCAGAACCTGCTCTGGACGGAGACAGGAAACACCGAAGCCCGGACGACCAAGATCGGTATTGGCTCGTGGCTCACGTCGGCCGACTTCGACGATGTGGTGGTGACCGACGGCAGTGGAGCCACACTCATCAGCGACGACTTCTCCACCAACAGCGGATGGACCAACGGCACGGGCACCTGGAGCGTGACGGGAGGCGTGAAGCGACAGACCAGCACGCAGACCAACTGCACCTCGATCAACAATACCGAGATCACCGCTTCTTCCTATACCCTGAGCCTGCGTGCCCAGAAGCGCAGCGGGGCGGAGGGTTTCCTGGTCATCTTCTATTACAAGGATGCCAACAACTACGCCTGGTGGAACATCGGTGGATGGAACAACAAGCAGCATGGCATCGAGCTCTGTCAGAACGGTGTGAAATCGACATTGACTACAGCCGCTGGCACTATCAATAATAATGTGTGGTATGACCTGCGTGTCAACGTGGAGGGACAGACCGTGACCTGCTACATGAACGACCAGCTCGTGCATACCACCACCCTGCCCTCGGAGCAGGCTCTCTATCAGAGTGTCCAGATTGATGAGGACAACGGCGAGCTGTTGCTCAAGGTGGTGAATCCCACCAAGAACGCTCAGACCCTCAACCTCAACCTGAGCAATATGACGGCCACCAGCGGAACGGTGGTGCGCTTGGCAGCAGTTTCAGGAACGGTGGAGAACACCATGTCGGCCCCCAACCGCGTCAGCCCGCAGGAGGAACAGACACTCACGTCGGTCGAGACCCTCGACATTCCCGCCTTCTCGCTCAACGTGTTCCGTCTCAAGGTGACGGATGTCGCCGCCGAGGAGAAGTCGGAGGACGCTCAGGTCTATGAGCAGGAGGATGCCGACAAGTATGGATACCTCTATGCCCACATGAGCTCGGCGGGAGAAATCACCTGCTATGCCCTGAGCCGCTACGGACAGATATGGACCGATCTGCTGGGTGGTGCCGAGGTCTTCGACACCAAGAAATACACCACGACGGGCGGCATGCGCGATGCCTATATCTTCCGCATGCAGAACGGCAAGTTCATGCTGGCAGGTACAGACATGACCTCGCGTCTTGGATGGGAGAGCAACCACATCATGGACTTCATGATCTCCAACAACCTCGTGCATTGGGACAAGGCCATCAAGATTGACCTGGAAAGTGCCGAGAATATGGAGGCCCTGGGACTGACGAATGTTGATGACATGCAGGCGGCATGGGCGCCACAGGTGATCTACGACCCCGTGACGGAGAAATACATGGCCTACTATTCCGTCGGATTCCCCGACCGTCACCGCATCTACTACCAGCTGCTCGATGAGGATCTCAATGTGCTCACCAAGCCCCAGCTGCTCTTCGACCCGGGCTACGATGTGATCGATGCCGACATCGTATGGAATGCCGTTGACCAGCAGTATGTGATGGTCTATAAGTGGGAAGGCAAATTCCATCTGTATCAGGCTACCGCCAAACAGCTGGTACCCACCGACAAGACCACAGGTACCTGCCAGTGGACCATCGTGCCCGGGTTCGATATCTATGAGAGCGGACAGGGCATCGAGGCGGCAAGCCTCTTCCGTCCCATCGGCAGCAAGAACTGGAAGCTGGCCTGGATGAACTATGGCGGCAGTCGCGGCTACAAGTTCGTAGATTTGGATGAGCATTGCCTGAATCCTCAGAACAAACAGCTCATCCAGGGGGATGTGAATGCGCAGCACGGCTCCTTCCTGAAACTCACCGAAAGGGAGTATAATCATCTGAAGACTTGGGAAGCTGTGATGAACCTCCTTCCTTCGGCGCGCAGCTCGTACAAGGCTTCCGGTTCCGAAGTCATCAAGGAGGCCCTCGACAAGGCAGAACGGGCTCTCAACGAGAGCGGCTCTTTCGATGAAGAGGAGCAGGCCATGAAAGAGGCATTGGTAGCGTTACAGTCCACCGCTGAGGCCTATCGCAACTATCTGATAGAGCAGGTGCGCAACGGAGAGGCGGTGAACCTCACCCCGCTGTTGGTCAATGCCGACTTCAGCGCAGGTTCAACGGGCTGGCAGGGAACGGCATTCAGCACAGCCAATGGACAGGTGGCAGAGCAGTTCAACAAGACCTTCGACTTCTACCAGGTGCTCACCGACATGCCTGCCGGACAATATGAATACACCGTGCAGGCCTTCTATCGCGATGGTGCCAAGGCGACGGCATACGCCAACTATGGCACGAGTTCGCAGCAACAGAATGCAGAGATGTATGTAGAGGGAGTATTCTCGAAACCCGTTGTCAGCCTGTACTCAGAGCCTGACTACACGGGAGATCCCTATACCTTCCCCGACAACATGGCGCAGGCTGAAGAAGCGTTCAACCGCTATGGGCAGTATGTGAACAGGCAGCTGTTCATGTTCCCCGGCGGCGACATGCGCTTAGGCATTCGCAGCAAGAAGATGGTCAGCACCGACTGGACTTGCTTCGACAACTTCCAAATCAGGTTCACGGGCATCACCCAGGGCATAGAAGGAGTGAAGGAAGGAAGCATGGAAGGACGAGAGGATGGATGCGTGTACGACCTTCAGGGCCGTCAGGTTTCGCCACTCGCCCCTCGCTCCTCGCATCTCGACAACCTCCCCAAGGGTGTCTATATACTGAACGGAAAGAAGATGATAAGGTAACTCCGTGAACTCCCCCAATAACATAGCAGCCGGCGAACTCTTTGAGCGAGTAGAGAAGATTCTACGCTCAGAGGGGTCGCCGGTTGTGTGTAAGCTGATATACGAAACGCTCGAACTGGTCTGTCAGGCCGGACTGAGCAACAGCCGGCATGGCTTTGGCAACCTGTCCTCACAGATTGACTCGCTCTGCAAGCGGCGCAACATCCCACCACAGGACACCATCACCATCCAACGGGCACGACGTGACAGTATGACCGGACAGGCACCCTCGCACGAGGACCTGCTCTACGACTGCCGCGCGCTGTGTCTGTTCATCTCGGCTGTCATGGACGAGTCGATACCGTCGGCACTCGTCGGGAGGATTCCACCCGTCAATAAGCCTGTCGGAGAGTTGCTCCACGTCAACTACCGCTACATCCGCTGTATCGTGAAAAGCTGGGATGCCGATTCTATGCGCGTGGCTGTTGACCGCAACGGTGTGGAGGGACTGCTCACCGTGGTGTTTGCCGGTGGGCCCGACTACATCGACCTAAGTTATCTGCCCGCTCTCCTGACCGAGGGCATGCAGCTCAACCTGCTCAACTGTGAGGTGAAAGACGGTGTGGCTGTGCCGCTCATGGTGGTGGTGGAGCCCGACTATCTGCTCGATGTGAGCATGCTCGCCTCCTGTTTCGAGGACTATGGGCACCACCCGCTGCTCTATACGCTGAAACGCATGATGCCGCGTCCGAATAACTTCCACACCTTGCTGGGAAACTATGCGGGTGCCGTGCTCGACGACCTGGTGAACCATCCGGAAGAGATGCAGATGGCGCAGACCTTGAAAAAGCATTTTGGCGACAAGGCACTGGAGTTTGTCACCGCTGCCGACTTCGACCCCGTGCGCTTCAAGCAGGAGGCGGTGAGGCAGATACAGAACATGCAGGGAATCACCGATGACCTGTTCCACCGCTACGACCGCGAGAATGCCGTGCTGGAGCCGTCGTTTGTATGTGAGCAGTTGGGATTGCAGGGACGTGTCGATCTGATGACCACCGACATGCACCTGTTGGTGGAGCAGAAGTCGGGGAAGAACATCAACGTGGAGCGTCATACCGTGGGTCGCCACGGTACCCATATCGAGAAACACTATGTCCAGATGCTGCTCTACTACGGCATCCTGGCCTGTAACTTCCAGGTCTCCCGTCGCCATGCCGACCTGTACCTGCTCTATTCCAGATACTGTCTGCCCGATGGTCTGATGGAGGTGGAACCGCTGCAGAAGTTGCTGCGCGAGGCCATCCGCTTGCGCAACGAGATTGTGGCCAAAGAGTATGCGATGGCACGCGACGGCTTTGCCCCCGTGTTGCCGCTGCTCACGCCCGAGGTGATGAACACGGAGGGCATGGGCGGTTTCTTCTACGACCGCTACCTGCGTCCGCAACTTGAGGAGGTGTGCAGCCCTCTGCACGACGCATCGCCCTTGGAGCAGGCTTACTTCTGTCGCATGATGACCTTTGTCGTGAAGGAGCAGCTGTTGGGCAAGGTGGGTGTGGCAGGTGCTCCCGGCAGTGCCGTTGCCGACCTGTGGAACATGCCTCTGGCTGAGAAGCGCGAGATGGGCAATATATATATAGGTCTGCGCATCGTGGAGAAACACCAAGACCCCCTCACGGGAGGCGTGGAGCAACTGAAGCTCTTCGTGCCCGACCAGGGTGATGACTTCCTGCCCAACTTCCGGCGCAACGACATGGTATATCTCTATGCCTACGACGATGAGCCCGACGTGAGGAAGAGCATCCTCCTCAGGGGAACCGTTGTGGAGCTGTCGTCAGAATCCATCACCATCGGACTGAGCAACCGTCAGCACAACGAGCAACTCACCGAAACGGAAAAGGTCTATGCAGTGGAGCATGCCGGCAGCGAAGCTACTGGCGCATCGGCCATCAACGGGCTCTATACGCTGCTCTCGGCACCCGCCGCACGGAGGGCCTTGCTGCTCAGCCAGCGTCCACCGCAGAAGGATGACACACGCCAGTTGTCGCGCAGCTATCATCCCGACTACGACGACGTGCTCCTGAAAGCGATGCAGGCGCAGGACTACTTCCTTCTACAGGGGCCTCCAGGCACTGGCAAGACCTCCATGACCATCCGCTTCCTGGTAGAAGAAGAACTCTCATCCCGTGTCTCTCCTCTCTCCTCCTGTGTCTCTCCTCTCTCCT
>JAFSWU010000225.1 GCA_017444365.1 Prevotella sp. | reverse complement strand
ATTGCGCAGCCGGTCGAAGCCGCCGAAGATGTCGCTCTCGGGGCACACAATGGCCATCGAGCAGCCTGTCTGACCGAGCGGCTTATAGAAGACATAGCAGTCCTCACCATTGATGTTCATGCACTTCATACCTTCCTCACCGCGTTGCATAGCATAGCCCAAAGCGGTCACAGCTGTGTCGGGGTGCTCCAGCGTCTGTGTGAAAATGGTCTGACGGGTAATCTTTGTTGTGTCGGGATGCACGAAGTACGTACCGCCACGTCCTATCATAATGCTGTAGGAGTGGGGGTAGGGTTTGATAGAAGAGATGGTTTGCGATAGCCAGGTGATGGAGAGACTGGTGTTGATGATTCCAATCATCTTGCCTTGCTTGTCCTTAATGGCTTGGCAATAGCTGGTTACCATCTCGCTGGTGTTGGAGGCAACGTCGAGATCCATGTAGGGCTCTGTCCAGCACGGCTTGTCAAGTAGTTGGGGCATGAGATACCAGTCTGTATAGAAGTACTGGTAATAGTCGCTGCCGCCCTGAGTGGTGCGGATTGAGTCGGCGTGGTGCTTGGTGTAGGCAGAAAAGTAGCGTCCCTTTTCTTTGAAGTGATAAGGTTCGAAGGCGATGGAGCAATTGTAGAAATCAGGATTATTGAGCAGCATGCCGCGACTATAGACGAACATCGAGTCGGCCTTGTCGGGATGACGCTGCACAAGCCAAAGGGTCATGTTCGATGCCACTTCCACTCGGTTCAGGATACCTTCCACGCGTAGCGAGGTCTTGTCAAGAATCTGGCTGGCTCGGTTGATAGCTTCCTGGCGTACGGCCTCACGCGCCTGATAGAACAGAAAGCCCAGGGCAACGTTGAAGATGATGGCTGCGAAAAACACCACCCACAGGCTGACCCTCACGGAAAGCTTACGACGGATATATGCTATGATCTTTTTCATTAGATGTTCCGATATATTTCCTAATGACGTTTCAACGAGATAACCTTATTGCGACAATTCCTCATAGGTGATATCCCTGCTCAGCATTTTGTTCTCCACCATCAGCCGGCTGGCCTGCTTCACCATGTCGGGACGCAATCGGAACTCACGCTTCTTGGATTCGCGGTCGATCTGCAAGCGCAACACTTCCTTGAGCATCAGCCGCTGAAGCACGCGGTTGGTGGCAACACGCTCATGATCCACATACTGCATCACGATGTCCAGAGCCTCTTCAGGATGCTTGACGGCCCACTCCCAACCCTTGCGGCTGGCTTGGGCGAAGCGGCGTGCCTGATCCTTGTGACGGGCATAGTACTCGCGGGTCATATAGACTCCGTCTTCCTGCACGTTGTAGCCGTGATCGCAGAAACGATAGACGTTCTTGTCGGTTATCTGAATGCCCGCCTGCACCAGTTGGTAGTACTCGTTGTAGCTCATGGCCAGCGTGGCATCGAGCGCTCCTGCCACAAAGAGATTTACATTCTGGGCGAAACGCACCCAATTGTAGTTCAGATGGTCCTTGTTGCTCATGCAGATGGCGAGTTGACCGAAACCGCCACTCCAGATGCCCACACGGGCTCCTTTCTGCGTCAGCGGGTTCTTGTCGCGGGCAGAGACAATAACCATCGCATTGTTCATTGATGTCT
>JAFSWU010000224.1 GCA_017444365.1 Prevotella sp. | reverse complement strand
TGCAAAGGTACAAATAAAAGTAAAAAGATAAAAGGGTAAAAAGGTAAAAAAACATTAAATGGGGTACTTTTCCCCTGCTTTCACCTTTTTACCCTTTCATCCTTCATCTTTCATCCTTCACCTTTCATCCTTCATCCTTCATCCCTTTCATCCCTTTCATTGCAGTCCCCAGTAATTGAGGTTGAGGTTCGATTCTACCGCCGCCTCTATGTCATCGGGCAGATTGCAGAAGAAGTCGATACCTGTTCGCTGCTCCAGTTCGTCGATGGTAATGGCATAGTCGGCATAGCGTTTATTGCTATCTTTCACATTTGTATGCTCCGTCCACAAGCCAATGGCCTTATACTGCCCATTCTTGACAGAAAGGATTGCCATGTAGAAATACTTGGCAACAGGAAGTCCTGACTCCGTGTACATGGCTATCTGGTCATCATTGTCGATGGTGGCAGCTTTCACCACATAGAGCGTATCTCTGTAGGAAGTCTGGTTCCATCGTCTGACGAGTGCCTCCAGATTGGCCCAGAGTCCTTCGTTGTGATTAGCATATTGCGGCTGCATGTTACTCAGGTAGAACGTCTGCTTATTCTGTTCGACAGAGCAGAGACGGTCGGCCGACGGGCAGAGGTGTCCGCGTGCAAATCCTGTTCCGCTGTAGTCGGAATTATGCGAACAGAATGCATAGGGGATGTCAGGATCTTCGGTGAAGGAGTCGTTACGGCTGACATTCTTCATGCTGTTCCCCTCGTGCATTTCATAGCAGGTCCATCGGTTGGCGCGCTTTGTGCAATCCCATTCTAATGAGTAGGTAATGCCATAGCCCGCAGTGGAATGGGTGACAACGAGGTTTGAGGCATCGCCTTTCACCTTGGGGAACTCCAGTCGCCACATTTCCTGATTGGTCGTTGCCGTGACGACATTGCGATTCAGGTTGTTCGGGTCAACAACTGGCACATCGATATCATCCTCCCACTGGTCGCTGGCAGACAGTTGCAGGTGCTTCACTTCCCAGGTTGTTGACGATGACGTGCAAGAATAATACAGCGCTATGACCACATTGCTTTCTCCAAGAAACTGAGTAGGAATCTCCTTCTGGTAGGAAGCGAAGGTGTACCAGTCGATTTTTCCTGCCGTTGTGGTGCCGGGAGCCTGCAACTCGCCAGTGATGTCTGTCCACTTGGTTGTAGAGGGGTCGCCAGTATAGTTGTCGGTGATGAGCACCTTGTTCTGACTGTTCGTACGCGAATAGGCAAGGATATAGTTAAAGGAGAGCGTAGCCTTCAGCACATGCGTCATATCGTAGGCAGGAGAGATGAGATAGCTTTCAGACGGTGTTGTCGAACTATTGACATATCCCGTTGCTTTGGCTGTATGAAAATCTATCTTCCAGGGATTTCCCTTGACGGTATTGCACGTGAAGCTGCCGAAGTCGGAATAGAAGCTCTCGTTGGCAAATACTCCGTTGGTGGCATTCTGTCCGGCTTCCACAGCGGGTTTCCGCAACGAGATACTATCGACAGAGCCACGCGCATAGGAATGACGCTCACCATTCCAGGACACAAACATGGAGTCTGGATGCTCGAAGGTGATACTCTCGACATTCTGTGTCCGATATGTATGATACGTGCCATACTTGCTGACATAGACATTCTGGGCACGGCTGTTCATGACAATGAGCCCCAACAACAGTAGCGGGAATAGGATTTTTTTCATCATGTCGAGTTATTTACGTTTTGCCAAGTTGTAATTATAATACTCCTGTTTTCCTGTGATATCCTCGATCACTTTCAGACAGGGAGGGAACTTCACATTCTCATGCTCCACGATGCCCTTTGTCTCCAGGATCATCAGCCCATTGATAGATTGCGGTTCTAAATAGCTGTCCAGTTCAAAGTATTGTCCTTTCCAGATGAAGCTGCGCCGCATCTTGTGAATCGTGGTACGATAGGGATCGGCCTGTTGCAGCAGAGAGGTATAGAGGTTGCTCCCGATCTGCTGTTCTGTCTCAATCTGTTCGGTGGGCGAGACCCGCTTCTTCGACGTATGTACATACACATTCTTTCCCTGCCAGCTGCGTTTGCGCAACCTCACCTCGCCATCGGGATCGGTCACAAGATAGGTCTGCGTAATCTCGCTGTCGATGCTCTCCGGCAGTTCACCCAACAGCTCAACAATGTATTTACGCTCTTCCTCGATGGGCTGAGGCAATCCGAGCACGTTGGAGATTTCCTTCAACACGCGCAACAGCTTGGCATCGAAGTCCTCGTGGTTGTTGATGACACGCAGGTGGGGATGTCCTGTCCATGCCTGTATCACCTTCTTGTCGAGCAGTCGGGCAATTTGCAGTCCCTCCTCGTTGGCGGGCTCGTTGCGACTGGCATTGTTGCTGGTGGTATAGAACTGTTCGGCTCCGTCGGCTGCCGACACCAGATGCAGTACGGCATCATACCTATTGTCGCGCAACTCAGCGGTAGATGTTCCCACCGCCCGTGTGATGTCTTCCCACATCTCGGGCTGCATATAGGCCGAGATGTCCATCGCTCCACGGTCGCACACCACGATGCAAGGCTGTTCGCACTGCTGTGCCATGCGCATGAACTTGTCCTCCAGTGCCAGTTGCACTTCGAGCGTGGCTTTCTCTCCCTCATAGAAGAGGTTTTTGTTCTCGGTCAGATAGTTCAGTCCTGCCTGCGTGAAGAGTGTTGGCACCTCGGGAATGGTGAACACCTTGAAACCCAAGCTTGAGAAATGCTCAATGACTTTAACAAGAGCCGTAGTCTTTCCGGCACAAGGGCCACCGGTCAGCACTATTTTTGTAACGTTCATATTATTCATGAATATCATTTAAGTTTTTTAGGTCATCTTCCTCTCCTACCACCCATACGATGTCACCCTTTTCAAAGATATGCTCTGAGTCAAGAAGTGTCAGGTCCTGTTGTCCCTCTTCCAATCCCACTACCATGCAGTTGTACTGGTCGCGGATTCCACTCTCGCGCAGTGTCTTTCCAATGAACGGGCTCTCCCCATTCAGCACCATCCTACGCAGGTGCATCTCCCGCTTCTCTATCTCCGTATCCTCGGGAACGAGTTCATTCTTCAGTGCCAACCCGAAAGCATGCAACTGGTCATCGTTTCCGATGGCCTGGATGCGGTCGCCAGGAAAGATGACCGTCTGTCCTCCAGGGATGTTGATGCGTTGCATACCACGGAGGATACTGCTCACATGCACACCAAAGCGCGAACCAATGCGCAACTGGCTGAGACGCTTACCAGCCCACGCCGAGTCTTCCGGCACACTGAACTCAGAGATATGGATGTCGCGATCGAGCAGATGTCCTTCGAAGAGCGGTTTCTTCTTTCCTCTGACCTGAGCCTCAATTTCGCGCGAGCGCAGGTTCTGCACAAAGAGCCGTTCCATTTTGATGCTGCGGTGCTTCAACCGGCGCGAGTAAATCATCAGGATGACAACAACCAGTGCCAATGTCATGATGAGTGCGTTGGCAAAACGCGAAAGGTAGTTGCATATATAGAATACGAACGAGGCTGCTATGACAATCCTCACGAGGATGGTAAAGATGAGCGGAGCTCGGTTCAGGCGACTCTCGTTCCAAAGAACCCTATACTCGGGTGAATGGTTTTTCTTGACAACCATGGCCCGCAGGAAGGGAGCAATCAGCATCACGGTAAGCACGCCTGTGATGCCGTTAGCCCACCAATGGAGTTCCCAGCCGGGTAGCATCTTGCGCGCAAAGGGCAGGAAGAAGGTGAACATCAGCGCGATGGTTGCTGTTGAGAGGATGGAGTAGATGATTGTATTCAACGCCATCTGGCGCAAAAGCACTTTCCAGTGGTTCGTCTCTGTGTATGTGGCGTGGTGTATGTCGCCGAGCAGGTTCAGCCGCTGCGTCCACCGCTTAGGCAAATGGTGCTCCAACAGATTATAGGCAGGTACGGAAGCCCTGATCATGTAAGGTGTCAGGAAGGTGGTGATGACACTCACCGCCACGACAACAGGATAGAGGAAATCACCTATCACGCCCAGCGACAAGCCCAGCGAGGCGATGATAAAGGCAAACTCACCAATCTGCGACATGGAGAATCCGCAGCGCATGGCTGTTTTCAGCGGCTGCCCACTCAGCATATAACTGGCAGAGCCAAACACTGCCTGTCCGAGAACGATGGTCAGCGTAAGTACCACAATGGGGACCCACTGCGAAACAAGGATGTCCGGGTCCACCAGCATACCTACCGACACGAAGAAAACAGCACCGAAGAGATTCTTCACTGGCTCTACCAGACGGATAATCTTGTCGGCCTCGATGGTCTCTGCCAAAATACTTCCCATGACAAACGCACCGAAAGCGGAGCTGAAGCCTGCTTTCATGGCTACAACCGCCATGAGGAAGCAGAGCCCCAAGGCAACGATGACGAGTGTCTCGTCGGTCATCAGCCGCCGTGTGCTGCGCAAGAACAGTGGAATCACGAAGATGCCCACCACAAACCACAGTATAAGTATAAAGCCCAGACGCAGCACACTGTACAGCATCTCACCACTGTCGGGACTTTGTCCGCTGGCAATCGTCGATAGCATCACCATCATGACGATAGCCAACACGTCCTCGAGAATGAGCACACTCATCACCAACGAGGCGAAATGCTGTTGGCGCAAGCCCATATCGTCGAAGGCCTTATAGATGATGGTTGTACTCGACATGGCCAACATGCCACCGAGGAAGATGCAGTTCATCTGCGACCACCCGAAGCCACGGCCTACGCAGATGCCCAACATCATCATACAGAAAACGATGGAGCTGGCCGCGATAACGGGAGCCATGCCCATCTTCAGGATTTTCTTAAATGAGAAATCGAGCCCCAAGGCAAAGAGCAGGAACACCACGCCGATGTCACCCCACATGTGGACATCGGAGATATCCACCACCGAGGGGGTGTAGGGCATGTGCGGAGACACCAGGAATCCAGCCACGATATAGCCCAGCACCAACGGCTGGCGCAGTTTCTTGAACACCAATGTCACCACTCCGGCTACTACCAGAATCAGGGCCAGGTCTTGTACAAGGGGGGGAATCTCCATGTTTAGTCGTTATATTCAGCTGTTATCTCGCAAATCTTGGTAATCACATTCACAGCCTTCTCCATCACCTGTATGGAGACAAACTCGTATG
>JAFSWU010000028.1 GCA_017444365.1 Prevotella sp. | reverse complement strand
GAGCTAATCGTGGAGCAGGGAATGGATTTGATTCCAATGACGATAAAAAGAATCCGTTCAGCCATTATCAGATTCAGCAGAATGACGCAGACAAGACCATCACCGTTACCTACGACTTGACAGGAACGCATACGGTGAGTTTCATGATATCCAACACGTCAGGTATCGTCTGTCGCTCCATGTCACAGACAAACAACGCCGGTAACGGATACACAGCCACGCTGAGCTACAGCGGATTGAGTCGGGGGCAGTACGTCCTTAGCAACAGTGTAGATGGTGATGACACGTGTTCAACGAATCTCAAGTTTGTGATAAAGTGAGAGAGGTATAAAATGTCAGAAGAAAAGAGCCCTGCATACATCAACGATGTAAGCAGGGCTCTTTTATATGTGGGCACAACTTATAATGTTTTAATACATTTTATTTGATGCGATTTTAATGTTTGGAAACATTTTATTTGAAATGATTTTGATGTTTAGAAACATTTTATTGTTCTTGGTAAAAACATTGTCAAGGCTCATGAGATACTGAGCAAGGCTGGGATGCTGTAATATGCGATTTGCATATGTCATTCTTGACAGAGCAATGCCATACGCCTCAATTTCGCTATGTATGACATGAGCCATTGAAAATTTTGGGAATTTAAAGGAAGAGCAAAGGTAACTTTCTAAGGCCGTTTTGCAACCTTGTAGAATTTGTTTGCTTTCTTTTTGCCGAACAAAAGGCTGATTCAAACCAACATAAACCAAAACCTTGAAAACCCATTTCTACGAAATATTCTTGGGAGTTAAAGAAGTTAAGGAAGTTAACGAAGTTAAAAGCCGATACACTTCGGACGCGGTGTGCTTTCATCCTCCCAATTCTACAGCAAAACTATTGGCCTTTAACTTCCCCAAGCGAGCATAGCGAGCTAACTCCTTTAACTACTTTAACTTCCTAAATTCGCTCCCATTATTTTCCCGGTTTTTCTTCTCGAAAGTTTCTGCACGACGTGCTTGGTTCTGCTGTCGTCAGGAAGTTTGTGGAAAGTCCACTTTCCCATCTTCCTGCGCAACAGAACAGGTTCATGCGAACAACAAGCTTTCGAGAAGGGTTTTGGAGGTTTTGGTTTAGAACAGTTTGAGCAATACAGGGTCCCTTTTCTTGCATTCCGATGCAAAACTCAGGTCTTTCTTTGCAAAACGTTAGTACCAAGTGGGTTGGTACTGACAGTTCCAAGTTTTGGACACTTGCTGGTACTGAGAATTTCACTGCGTGGTACTCCCAGTACCACGGGCAGGTAACAAGCCTACCGCTTAGTGGAAGTGATGACTAAAAGTAGTTAACCAAAAGCGTGACTACACTCTAAAACTGCATCATTTCAGCTTGTGTTTATTTACAACCGAAGTTTCAAATGTTATGGACTCTATTCCTCATTTATTAATTTATGAATGTCATCACAATAGACAATCCAGAATAAAGGGATGTTTTCTTTTGCCTTGTATTGAGTGATAAAATCCTTTGCCTTTAGATAACTTCGATGCACATAGTCTGAAAGGGTTTCATGTTCCATCCTGTCACACGACCAGCCTTCGTACACGTATTGGCTAAATTCGACATGACCGTCTTTTAAAAAATATACCTCTCCACCAAAAATTGGAAGAACTTCAGCATGGAGGAAGTCTAATAATAACAGTGCTTCCTCTTTTACATAACCAACATCTTCCGTCCAGACTTCTTCCAAACTGTATGGATGTAAATTCATCTTGCTGATTTTATCTTTCATCTTCTCTTCATGTTAAAAGGTACTGCAAAGATACACCAACAAAAGCAAACACGGAAAAATTGGGGAAGAAAAAACTAATCAAAAACTAATCTCTGCAGTGAGCATAGTGAGCTAACTTCTTTAACTCCCTTAACTCTCGAATCCAAACTGAGAGATAAGCGGTCGGCAGTTCCTGATGGTAATGGGAATGGTCTCCGTTTCGATGCTGTTGGCATGGATGCGCAGTCTGACAATGGCGGCGCGGCTGTTCAGTGGCTTTGCCTGATCGAATATGAAGTTACCGATGCTGTAGTAGATGGGGTGTCCCTTGTATTCTTCAATGGTTTGCAGCGTGTGCGTGTGGTGACAGACCAGTGCGTCGGCACCGGCATCAATGAGGGCTCTTGCCTGTAGTCGCTGGGAGGAAGTGGGCGTGAGCTGGTGTTCCCATCCCCAGTGCAGGCTGATGATGATGACACAGGTGCTGTCTGCCTCTCGAAGCGTCCTGACACGTGCCACGAGTGTGTCGAAAGGTTCCTGGCTGACACAGGGCTTCTCGGGTAGCCATGCCAGATTCTCTAATGGCAGGCAGTTGGAGACCATGAGATAGACGGGGCGAGGCTGTTGGCAGAGAAGCACGGGCTTGACAGCCTCTTGCAGGTTCTCGCCTGCGCCGACGGCCGTCATCCCCGCCTGTTCAATGTTGCGCCGTGTGTCCATCAGACCGTCGCGGTCCTGGTCAAGACTATGGTTGTTGGCCAGGTTCAGATGCGTAAAACCACTTTCCTTCAGCATCTCTAACCATTCAGGCTCTGCCCTGAAGACGAAGCGTTTGAAGACGGGATGATTCAAACGGGTGGCGGGACACTCCAAATTCCCTACGGCAATATCTGCCGACCGAAGAATTTTGGCGGTTTCATCGGGAATAAGTCGCCTCTCTCCGTTATATCTTATCTGCTTGCGCACGCCACGGTCGAGCAGAATGTCTCCTGTCATGACAATCGTGGTCTGCGCAAGCAGGGCTTGCAGCCAAAGCAGGCTAACAGCCAGAGCTATAGAACATCTCTTCATTGTCTTCGGGTGCCTGTTCCAATGGAACGACAATCTCCTTCATCCAGTCGGGAGTTCCTGTCGTGGGATGCTGCTTGAGGTATCGTTGCCACTCCTCATCGTTCAGTCGCTGTTCGTCGATGGGACGCTGGAACTCACGGTATGACAGCACCGCTCCACGTGTCAGGTAGAAGGTTCCGTCCATCTCCACGAGCACGTAAATCTCGTAGGCGGGACCTGTGGCCGCGTAGAGGATGCTGTGGTTCGGATTGTTCTCGGCATTGGCGGTATAGACATCTGCTACGCAGGCAATGGATTTGTCGGGACTCTGTATGTCATCCCATCCCATCAACCATTGATCGGGGTCACGTGCAAGGTCGAGTGAGATGTTCTCAAACTGCGAGCCGATAATCTCCATCTCCTGGTACTCCACATCGCTGATTCTTCTGTGGCCCAGCTCCTTTCTACTGATGTTCAGCAGAAACTCTGCCACCTCTTTGATACGGGTACCCGTCGTGATGGCCTTCTCCGTCATCAGGCCGTATCTCTCCAATACCTCTTCCAAGGCGTAGTTCAAGGCTACAGCCTTCTGCCAGAATGCCACATTGGGCTCTACATAGCTTTTCAGGATGGGGTCGGGCGGACCTCCGGCACCGCATTCGGCACCCATGGGTTGTTTGGCGTAGAGGATGGCATCGTGTTTCAGCTCGGCCCATGATGCCAATGCCGTGTTCAGGTTCTTCTTGGCCCACTGCGGGGTTCTCATGAAGGCGGGGTAGTCGTCTAATGTGTCCTGCATGCTGTTGAGGCTTTCCAACCAACGGTTGCTCACGGTGGTAGTCCAGTCAATGTCTTGCATGCGCCGTTTCATGCTGTCGAGCATGGTCTGATAGCCTCCCCATTGCTTGTTTTCCTCCAATTCATCGATAAGGATGCGCTCTGCGGCGTTGCAGCCCATCGCGGCGAAGACATCGAGACCGCGGGGCACTCCACGTTGCGTGAGGTTGTTCTTCGCGTCAATCATCTCGTTCAAGACCTCCGCGTCGGGCATGTAGCGTTGTGGCATCACGTTGATCTTCGTGTGACTGGTATTCTCAAACTTCGGGCGGATGCGGGTCTGCCTGTCGCCCATCTCCTCTATCTTGCACCGCAGTGTGGCCATGGTCTTTTTGTTGGTGACGAGCTTGTCGGCACTCATCCCGGTGCGTCTGATCTCGTCTGCCAGTTGCATGATGGTCACGTTGTCTGGCTCTCCGAAAAGGAACGTCATCGGTTCGAACAGCTGTGTGTAGAGTCTTCTTGCCTTATCGTTGCTGTCGATGAAACCGGCGAGTAGGACGGCTGATTTCAGTTGCTGTGCCTTGTCGGTACCGAAAGGAACAGTCTGCAGCCACATCATTGCGCGGAAATAGCGTTGCAACTTCTCGTTGCGGGTGTAGTGGCCGCGTGGACGGAACAGCGAGTAGGCGAACTTCACATTCGAGTAGCCGAGGAAGTCGGAGTAGGTGTCTTCCGAATGGTTGATTTTCCCGATTTCATCGGCAATAATGGCGTTTTTCTTGGCATTGCCGAGGTCGGGAGTCTCACCCGTCAGCATACCCCATGCCACGGCGAAGAGGACTTCGTTGAAATCGTCTCTCCCGTTCATGCCCTTCATCGTCTCTTGGCAGAACTCTCTCAACAGCGAATCCATGCGGTGTTCCTCTATGTCGCGCAGGATGGAGTCGAAGTAGAAGTGGAACAGCTGCAAGTAGAGGTCGGTGGTGATGAACGAGGGGAAGTCGGTGTAGTCGTTCTTCTCGTAGATATGGAACAGCTGCAGTTTGTTGTTGGGAACGATGGCGAAGCCCTGCCGTCCGAGAGCCTCCTTCAGTCTTGGGTCGAAGTCGGTGAGCTGGTAGGGGTTGATGATGAGGTCGGTGTTGAACATGTACCCCTCCTTCGTTCTTAATCCCCAGTAGAGCTTCTGCTCCTGTTGATCAATCTTGTCGATGAACAAACGCTCGGCGGGCGTGAGCTTCACATGTTGTGGATAGCTTTCATAGCCGTTGAAGTTGAGCTGGTCCATGTCCTCGTCAGCGCGTTCCACGTTCTCGTAGGCATTGTAGCGATTCCACACGAGCGAGTCGTACCAGGAGGTGGTATAGTAGATGTTGCGCAGGTCGGCATCCTTGAAGACGAATCCCTGTCGTGCGGCGAATCCGTTCTTTAGTACGCGCAGTTCCGCAAGAGAGAGCTGGCTGATGTCCATGTTGGTGTCGATACCATGGATAAACTGCTCCAAATCCAAGTGCCCATTGCCCGGAAGATAGGCATGTTCTTTCTTCGGTCGCTGTGCGGAGACAGTCATGCATAGACCGATGAAAAGGGCTAAAATCGTTGCTTTTCTCATATCGTTTTTAATTTTCTTTAAACTCTCTGTATGCCTCTTCCTCCGATACTTTGACAGCAAGGAACCGATCGAATCCCATACCGAAGCCTTGCCAGCGGTATTCCGAAACAACGAACAAGCCGTCGGTGGTGCTTTCTACAGCGCGGATTACCCCTCCCTCCGCATCGGGAATGAAGCGAAAGTCCTCAAGAATGCCTCCGAGCTTAGACCCCATCCACAGCGGGCGCACATGCCCTCGGAAGTTCTTGAAGATGAAGAGTCTGCGGGCGGGCGTGGAATAGTAACGTGTTGACTTGATGACTCCCACCATGCAGTCTGTGGAGCCGTTGCCATCGACATCGCCAGTTTGGAACTGATAGACGGGGTAGGGCAGTTGCCACCGGTCTTCCGTGGAGTCGGTGGAGAGCACCACATAGCTCAGACTGTCGCTCACAGGCTCTATCCGAAACTCCTGTGCGTTGGCGCAGACCGCACCCAACAGCAGCCCTGTTACTATCATCACCTTCTCCTTCATAATGCAAAATGCTTAATGCATAATGCTTAATGCACAAATCACAGCAGCGACTGTATCTCGCGGTCGAGGTCCTGTATCTGTGCGTCGCGCTTGTGCAGCGTGTTCGTCTTGTCGATGAGGAAGAACGTGGGGATCTGTAGCACGTTGTACAGCTGTAGGTACTTACTGTTGAGGCCGTCGGCATCGCGCACACAGATCCAGGGCAGAGCTGCCGTGCTGGTTTTCCAGAAATGCTCGTCGGGGTCTATCGATACCTGGAAGATCTCGAAACCACGGTCGTGGTATTTGTTGTACAGCTCGCGAAGCTTCATGATGCGGGCCATGCTCTCCTCCGAGGCAAACACGTGGAAGTCGAGCATCACCACCTTGCCTGTCATGGCGTTCAGGTGGCGGGTAGCCCCATGGTTGTCGGGTAGCACGATGTCTAACACGCCCGTGTAGCTCACCTTGTCGGCATCGATGGTCTGCTCGCGCTGCGCACGGAGGATGCGGATGTTCTTCATGCCCTCGATGGCGATGTTATGCAGGTTCTTCCCGCGCTCGGAGTCGGGGTAGTAGGAGTCCCAGCTGGTTGCCACGGCCGCGAACACCTTCACGTCCTGTTCGTTGGTGCGGGGATTGAAGATGAGGGCGTTCACGCTGCCTAATCTCACCGTCTGGAACAGGGCGAAGTAAGCGTATGCCTTCGCGGGCTCCTTGAAGATGTAGTTCAGCTTGATGCTCTCCTTGTATTCGTTGAGCACGTGCTGGATGCTGTCGCTCACCTCGCTGTAGCTCAGCTCCATGTTGTTGGCGATGTTGTCTGTCAGCGATTGCAGTCCTAACTGCAGCAGTGCCAGCTCCCGAATCTTCTCACAGTCGGCCGAGCCGCTCACCTCATAGCGGGCGGTCATCGTGGGGTAGGCAGCCTTGATGCCAATCTGTTCCGTGGAGTCGATGGCCACATTGATGATCTGTCCACCGATGCGCAGGCGGTAGAACTCCGGTGCCTCCGGAGCATCGCCCGAGAAGCTAAAATGCCCGGTTTCATCGAGCTTGACAGAGTCTATGGCAATCGCCCCGTTCAAACTCATGTGCTCCAAATAGAGCGTAGAGTCCGCAGCATCCGTGATGTCGCCGTTGATACAGAACTTCTTGTTTGTACATGAAGCAGCCAATAACAGGAGCATGACTCCTCCCGCTGCTATCATCCATTGATTGATAATCCTTTTCATTTTCGTTATAAATTTTGGGGACAAAGTTACGAAAAAACGAGTGGAACGCAAAAGAAAACCCTTTTTTCTTTTGCATATAATAAATAATGTGTATCTTTGCATGTTGAACATTATTATTAACTAAATAACATTTTTATGAAACAAAAAACTCTACTTCATTTTTGGCTCCTGCTATGCCTATTCATGGTCGGGGCAACGAGTGCGTGGGCTGATGATGTCTACGAGGTGTATTCGGAGAATGAGATTACTACGGGTGATTACATCATTGCCTATAATGGCGGTGCGTTGACTGCTGGTATTAGCTCAAATCGTTTCTCTGTTACGTCGTTATCGTCTTATATGAGTGATGATAACGTTGTTGATCCCAACGCTTCATTTATATGGAGACTTGTCATTGATAACGAAGGCTACGTTTTGATTTATAATGAAGCTTTGAAAAAGTATGCCGCAGGAACAGGAACGAAAAGCCAAGGTCAGCTGACGGATGCCGGTGCTACTACTCTTGCCCAATGGACAGCGACAGCTCAAAATGATGGTACTTGGGAATTTGTGTGTAGAGGTAATGCTGATAAAAATATAAATTCTAATCTTCGTAGAAACGGAGATTACGGTTTCGCATGCTACGCAACAACTACGGGCGGATCACTTACTCTATATAAGAAAGTGGAGGAGGTGGTTGATCCCACCGACACACGCACGGCTATAAAGATAACTTTCGATGATAGTGAGTTAACTAACAACATTGCTCTTGGTGATTGCCTTGGCAGTCTTCGTGCTGTTGTAACCGATGCCGAAGATAACGACATCTTTGGTACATATGACGAACTTGCTTTCTGGTGGAGTTGCGAAGGTGAAGCAGGTTACATGAAAGAGTTAGAAGAAGGAGAGGGAATAAAAGGACTTAACCAAACTGTGTATTCTGACAACGCAGGTCATGCTGTTTTCACCATTCATTTCGATGGAGACGATAATTACAAGCCTGCCACAGCGACTTATGAGTTCGATGTGATTAACAAAAACTACTATGCTGTAACATGGAGTGTGAACGGCGAAACAACAGTAGTTCCTGGAGTCTTGGTGGATGATCCGATAGAATTCCCTGATAACCCCGAATCAGTTGATGGAAAGGTGTTCGCTGGTTGGACAACCCAAGCCATCACTGGCGTTACAGACGAGGCTCCCGAGTTTGTCACAGAGGCAACCATGGGAGAGAGTGATGTGACCTTCTATGCTGTGTTTGCAACGAGCACAGGTGGTTCGGCTGCTGTGACGGATGAGCTGGATCGTGCTTTCACGGGTGTAACAGGTACATCTTATTCTGATTGGTCACAAAAGACAGAAACTTCTGGTGCTGTTTATGCTGGTAATTCCGCTGGTGGAAATGAGTCTATTCAGCTCCGCTCAAATAATAGCAACAGTGGTGTTGTGACAACCACGTCAGGTGGTAAGCTTGCTAAGGTGACTGTAGAGTGGAACTCCTCTACTGATAATGCGCGCGTATTGAACGTCTATGGTTCTAACACTGCATATACTTCTGCTTCTGATCTTTACGGCAATTCAACACAGGGTACATTACTCGGAACATTTAAGAAGAGCGATGGTAATAAGTCTCTGGATATCGATGACGACTACGAGTATGTAGGTGTACGTTCTGCCAGCGGTGCTATGTATCTGGCAAAACTTTCTATCACTTGGGGTGGCGGTGCCACACTTTCTGGCTACTGCACCACCGTTGCTGCTGACACGCGCGATGAGGCTGGCATCAGCTTTGCTGAGAATTCTGTGACCAAGGAGATTGTTGATGAATATACAGGTCAGGAACTGACCAACCCCAACAACCTCACCGTAACATGGACAAGCTCTGACGAAGACGTTGCTACCGTGGAGAACGGAGTGGTTACCATGAAGGCCGTGGGTGAGACCACCATCACTGCCTCATTTGCAGGTAACGAAGACTATAAGGATGCAAGCGTCAGCTACACGCTGACCGTGCAGGACAGCCGTGAGGCTATTGAGTTGGTATTCGCAGAAGAATCTGTATCTGTCAATGTCACTGAGACCGTTGCTGCTCCCGAACTGACGGGTAATGCTGGTAACGGCGTTGTAAGCTATGAGTCGAGCAATCCTGAGGTTGCAACCGTTGACGAGAATGGCGTTGTGACAGGTGTTGCCGATGGCACCGTTACCATCACTGCTACTGTTGCCGCCACCAATGAATATCAGGGTGGTACTGCAACCTTCACCGTTATCGTTGTTGATCCCAACAAGAAAGGAACACAGACCAATCCCTACACCGTGGCCGAGGCTATAGAGAATACACCTGCCTCTGGAAATTCTGAAACAGTCTATATTAAAGGTGTCGTCTCTGCATTCTATGCTGATGACATCGTAAGTGACGGCTCGAACTATCGTTACTATATCTCTGATGATGGAACGACAACGGACCAGTTGTTGGTGTACAAAGGTAAAGGTCTGGACAACGTTGCTTTCAGCAATGCCGACGATTTGCAGGTGGGCGACGAGATTGTTATTACTGGACAGCTGACAACTTACAAGAATGCAGCTGAAATCGCAGCAAACAACTATATTGTCTCCCTCTCTCGCAAGGCCACTCCTACGCTTGCTTTCGAAGAAGAGAGCTACATGGTGGAGAAAGAAACTCCTCTCACTATCACCGCAACGTCTAACTCAGATGGTGCCATCACCTATGAGTCGTCTAATACAGAGGTGGCCGAAATTAATCCTACTACAGGTGAAGTGCTGGCACACGCAGCTGGTACCACCACCATCACGGCAACCGTTGCTGAGACCGAGAACTACAAGAGTGCTTCTGTTTCAGTTGAACTGACCGTTAACGATCTTGACTTGGCTAAATCCATCACACTCAATCAGTCAACAGGCGGTGTTATCGAAGCTGATGCAGTCAAGGCTAATGAGAACGCAACCGTTACGCTGACCGCTACTCCCGACGAAGGCTACAAACTGACTGGCTGGACAATCCTTGACGGCGAGGCCAACGAAGTAGAATATGTTGCTGATGGTAACATCGCTACCTTCACTATGCCTGCTACGGAAGTTGAGGTTGAGGCTTCGTTTGCCGTAATCACATATTATGATGTTGTTTACTCTGTGGCTGGTCAAGAATATGGCGAAAGCCAGACTGTTGAGGAAGGTGCAAAGCTTACTCTTCCCGATGATCCTACTATCGAAGGCGTAACCTTCGCTGGTTGGTCTATCACCGACGACGTGACAGCTCCCGAGTTTGTCAGCAATGCCACTGTTGTTGAGGATGACATGATTCTCTACGCTATGTTCGTCGCTAAGGCTGGTTCCAACGAGTATCGCAAGGTAACCTCTACCGAGGATATTACCATTGGTCAGTACCTGATTGTCTACGAGGAAGGTAAAGTTGCTTTCAATGGATCACTTACGGAGTTGGATAAATCTGACAACAATGTGGCTGTAACCATTGCTGATGGTACCATCGCTTCTTCTGATGCCGTAGATGCAGCTGTGTTCGCTATCGACCCAGCTGAGGGTACCCTGCTGAGTGCTTCAGGATTCTATGTTGGTCAGACTTCAGATGCAAATGGAATGAGAACCTCAGAAACCGAAACTTACACCAATAGCTTCGAGATTGATACGGATGGTAATGCTGACATTGTTTCTTCTGGTGGTGCTCATCTGCGCTATAATTCAACATCTGGTCAGACACGCTTCCGCTACTTTAAGTCCTCTTCTTACACAAACCAGAAGGCTATCGCCCTCTACAAGAAGATTGCTTCTGCTCCCGTCTACTTCGATGGTACAGTTGTTGAGACACTGACACTGAACGAAGGCGAAGGCTATGAAGGAACGAATATAATCTATGCAAATAACGTTGAGCTCAACCGCATCGTCAAGGCCGATACTTGGAGCTCGTTCACTGTTCCCTTCGACATCCCTGCTGAGCAGCTTCCTGAGTTAGTTGAAGTCAAGAAGTTGAGCAGCAGCACTTACTCGAGCGAGAAAGATTATGTGACTTTGACTTTCGAGACTGCTACAAGCATCGAGGCTGGTGTTCCCTACATGATTAAGAGCACCGAGCAAATCTCTAATATCAATCTGAGTAATGTAGTCGTCGATCCGACGCTGAACGACATTGAGACTACTTATGCCGTGATGAAGGGTAACATGACTCCGATGAATGTTCCTGATGGTGCATTCTTCATCAGCAGCAACACTTGGTACGAGGCTGCCGCTGGCAAGCCTGTCAGCTTGAAGGCATTCCGTGCTTACATCGAGCTGACAGAGGCTGCTCAGGCAGCTGGTGTCCGTGGATTCGAAATGAACATCGACGGCGAAGTTACAAGAATCGATGCAGTCAGTCAGTCT
>JAFSWU010000223.1 GCA_017444365.1 Prevotella sp. | reverse complement strand
GCCAACAAGTGTGACCGTCTGACGGTCTATAGCCCCTCGGCCAAGCTGTCCGTGGCTCCCGCACTCATGAAGAAAGCGAACTACACCAGGACATTCCGGCGCACGCTGAACGGTCAGACAGCAACAACTACGGAGGGCACCAACTCTCCCTCGTGGGGCAACTATACGAATGTGGCCGTCAGCGGCAGCCTATATGCCTTCTCCGTCACGGCAAACTTCGCGGGGACGCAGGTATCGGCCAGCAAGCAGGTACGCATCACAGGTCTGCCAGCCAACTTCCAGCCGCCTACACAGGCAACAGGATGGAGCAACGACCGCGGCACCACCGACTTCAACAGCGACCACGTCCGTCTGGGCAACGCATCATGGTCCCAGCCTCACCGCATCAAGAACACCACCTGGTTCAACATTCCGCAGGGAACCTACGTGGCCTTGGATTACGATATCGTGCTCCATCGCGCAGCCGTGGACGTTACGGCCAACGTGAAGATGGGCAGCCAGCAGGTGGTGTATTGTGATGATACCAAGTATGGTGATGACGTACATAACACAGGAATCGAGCAGTTTACCCTCAACGAGAATGTCACCTCCGTCACCTGCGAAGGCAGCTACGGCTCGGGAGCTACCCATACCAAGGTGTATAAACTTAACTTCAGCTACGGAAAGAAATAATGAAGCATAACCTCATCCATATCCTGTCCTTCATGCTCGTCTGTCTGCTGACGGGTTGTGTGACTGAGCTGGACAACCTGCAGCCCGACAACTCGCGCGGGTCGTTCACCTTAGGGCTATCCACCGACAGCCTGGCCGTAGTGGTTGAGACACGTGCCGGTCGCGACCTTACCGACGAAGAGCAGAAGATGTTCGCCGTCAGCCTGACACAGAAAGGCGAGCCAATATGGAGCAACCTGACCTATGCCGACATCACGCTGGCCGACCGCACACAGCCCGTGGGCGATGACTACATGGTGAGTGCCGAGAACTGCACAGCTTCAGAAGCCGAGGCCGCAAACGACGGATGGGGACAGCGTCGCTACTGGGGCTGTTCGCCAAGCTTCAGCATCAAGAAGGACCAGGACACCCCCGTCAGCGTAGATTGCCACATGGCTAATGCCGGCCTCTGCGTCCGCTTCGACGAGTCCTTCTCATCCTACTTCACGCATGGCTACTCCGTCACGACCGACGACAGCCGCACCCTGCGCTTCGACGCCACCACCACCGACCGCATGGCCTACTACAACGTCCCCGAGGGAACCACCCGCAGCATTCACCTCCTCATCAATGCCTCGGCAGGATGGGACGGCACACTCCACATCGAGCGCGACATCATCCTCCAGCCTTGCCGCACCTTCAGGCTCAACGTCCGGAAGGGAATGCCCGCAACAGGTACGATGGACGTCATCATCACCACCGAGGACTTCACAGAGGGTGAATCAGAAGAAGTAATCATTGAATAAAAAAGAGAAAAGAAATAAACAACAACTAATAAACATTTTAGATTATGAAACACATTTTTATGTATGCAATGGCTGCAATGGCACTGATGAGTGTTACGTCATGCAATGAGAGAGAGATGGATCTGACCCCGGCTCAGGCAAAGTCAGAAAGTGAAGGTTATGGCTACATTAGCCTGAATGCTACGACAGATGATGCTGTGGCGACTCGTGCCGAATATACAGGCGATAACCTTAGTAATTGGTGGGCAAAGGTAATTGCAGCAAACGGCAACGGCGAACAGGCATATGGAACAGGAGGCAATTTCAAAAAGATTGGAACAGGCAACGCAGGTGATTTTGCGAAGACTGGTTTTAAAGAAGACAAGACTACTGGATACAAGATTTTTGTACAGAACTATAATGGCCAGGATGGCGCAGATGGCTGGATGGCTGCGAATGGCGGCTATGGAGATGCTTACTGGACAGGCAATGTCGAAGGTATAACGGTCACAGCCGGACAAACAACCCAAAATGTAGTTGTTCCTTGTTACACACCTGATAATGCAAAGGTTTCTTTCTATGCTTCTGAATTCGGGGGTACGGCACTTTCTGTGAATGTAACAGCTCCTCGTGCACTTACTTTCACATGGAATGCTAGTACTAAAAAATTTGGGACTTATGAGGATGCCTATTTTGTGACTTATGAGGATGCCTATTTTGTTCCTTCAACAAGCAATGCTCCACAATCACTGTCATATACCATTTCCTATTCAATTAATGGCAATACTGGCACAACCGCTTCAAAGTCATTGGCTATCGGTGAAAAAGGTGTTTGGAAGAAACTTGCAATAAAGTCGAATGACAATGGTACAATCACTTTAAAAATTACCACAGAGGACTTCACCCATAATGAAAGTACGGACGTAACCACAATTGAGTTTGATGCTGCAACAGGTGACGAAATATAATAATTAGTATCTATGCTCCATAATACTCCCAAGACAATTCTCTGGCTCCTGGCGCTGCTCTTTGCAGCGGCAGGATGCCAACAGGAAGGCATTCAGCTCCCGGAGGAGCAGAGTGTCAAGGGACGTATTGTGCTCAATCTCTCTGACATCGATGTCTATGTGGATGCGGAGACGCGTGCCACGCAGACTCTCAGTGACTTCTCGGATTATGTCTTCACCCTAAATGGTAAGACCGATGAGAATGTTGATGTCAACAATGAGATTATAGAGTTCACCGCTTCGACCGACGAGAGCAACAACCCCATTGCTGTGGGTTACTTTGATGCCGGCACCTACAAGCTGACGGCCTCAAATCAAGTTGCCTCCCTTGCGGGCAAAGGATGCGCATATTACGAAGAGGAGTCCAGCTCTTTCCACTTCGGCGTTGGCGAGACAGCCAATATCAGCATCAGCATGGGAGCCCCCAAGAATGCCCGCGTGACGCTGGAGCAGGCTGAAAGCTTCTCCACAAGATACACCGATGTGCGCGTGACGCTGACAGCCGGCAGTCGCTCCATCGACCTCGGCAACGCCACGGGCTGCGAAACGGAAGCCTTCTTCCCCGCAGGCACCGTCAGCTACACCGTCACGGCAGCAGCCAAGCAGGGCAGCCACGTCACGGACATCAGCTCCGCATCGGGCACCGTCACGCTCACTGCCGGCAAACACCATGTGATCTCCCTCACGGCCAACCCTGTCACAGGCGAGATCATCACCCTCATCGAAGGAACCCACACCGGGGAATTCGACTAAAAACCAGAAGAACTAGACAGTCTAGTCTCTCTAGTCAATCTAGAAAATCTAGAAAAGAAAGCACATGACCGAGTACCATTTTCTGCGCAAGGCTGCCAATTGGCAAGCGCTCCACTTCTACCAAAAGGCGGAGACGCTCTACCAGCTGACCTACGCCTTCCAGAAACGCTTCCTCCAGAAGGGGGACCGCACCATCGACCAGATGGTGCAGGCGGCACGGTCATGTACGCAGAACATCATCGAAGGCTCGGAGGCTGGTGTCACCAGTACCGAAACCGAGGTGAAACTGATGAATGTGGCTCGTGCCAGCCTGCAGGAACTGCAGCACGACTACGAGCAGTACCTCTCTACGCGTCACCTCCAGCAATAGCAAACAACGCATCCGCGCTATACAGCCCTGGTGGACTTCTGTCGCAACCGCAATCTGGTGAAGGACTATGAAGGATATTTCACCTCGATGACTGACGAAGAGCTGGCCAACATGGCCCTCACCCTGTGCCACTTTGCGGACAAGATGATGACAAGACATTTAGCCAACCTCGAACACAACTTCGTGGAAGAGGGAGGCATCAAAGAGCGCATGACCGCCGCCCGCCTGGGCCGCGCCAGACGCAGAACGAAGAAATTGCAGCCCAAAAGCAAGAGATATCGGCCCTGAAAGCCCGCGTCGCCGAGCTGGAAGACGAGCTTGCAAAATGGCAAGAATGGTATAGGAGGAATTACAAGACCCCCAAAAAGCCATAGGCTCTCCTAGACAGCCTAGACAGTCTAGTCTATCTAGACAATCTAGTCCCTCTAGACAATCTAGTCCCTCTAGACAATCTAGTCCCTCTAGACAATCTAGTCCCTCTAGACAATCTAGTCTATCTAGGAAATCTAGCCTCTATAAAAAGAAGAAGAAGAATGAAGCAAAAGCTACTATATATAATAATGTGTCTCATCTGCGCCCTCGCGTGGAGCGGTGAGGTGTGGGGAGATAACCATGTGCCTTTCACAATAACTCAGAGTAATTGGAGGGAGTTTGCGACGGGATCAAATTTGACGTGGGATAGAACTCTAAAGAGTATTAAATGGTTCAAACAATATTATACTCAATATGGTCTGCTGATTAATAATGGAGCTAATTTAACCAATTGGAATGACAAGGTAATTACAGTTACATTTACGGGTATTGCAGATGTGTTATCTTTTGATTATGAAGCTCAAGAGGGTACTACTAAACGAGAATGGTATGTGAAGGAACCCTCTGAAAATGGTTGGGCCACATTATGGAGTTGTACAGATAATGACGATGCTTTTGAGGGGTCACAAAGTATACAGCTATCTCCTACGACAAGACAGGTTCAATTAATTTGGAGTGGTAATATTGGCGGCGTATTTAGTAATGTTCATGTTTCCGAGCTAATATATTTGAGAACGGAGACGGAGTCTATAGATTTTGGTACAAATTATCTTTATGACGGAGAAATCCAGAGAACATTTAAGGTTAAACACTGCAACATGAAGAGTGGGGTGTCTGTCGCCTCCAACGTTAGTTCTG
>JAFSWU010000222.1 GCA_017444365.1 Prevotella sp. | reverse complement strand
GCGTGGGTTGCTCGGGCAGACAAGTGCCGGCGGCGGCTCCACCATCACCCAGCAGCTCGCCAAACAGCTCTATTCCGACGTGGCCCACAGCACCCTCGAAAGACTCCTTCAGAAACCCATCGAGTGGGTAATCTCCGTGAAACTGGAGCGAAACTACACCAAGGAGGAGATCATCGCTCTCTACCTCAACTATTTCGACTTCCTGCACAACGCCGTAGGTATCAAGACCGCCGCCAATACCTATTTTAATAAGGAACCGCGCGACCTTACGCTTCCTGAAGCCGCCACCCTCATCGGCCTGTGCAAGAATCCCTCACTCTTCAATCCCGTGCGTTATCCGGAACGCTCCCAGCAACGTCGCAACGTTGTCATCTCGCAGATGGAGAAAGCCGGCTACATCACCTCCGAAGAGTGCCGCAAGTACAGCGCAGAACCTCTCGCCCTGAACTTCCACCCCTCCGACCACAAAGAAGGCACGGCTCCCTACCTGCGCGAGTTCCTGCGCCAGTATCTTATGGCCAAACATCCTGACCGCGCCGACTACCCGTCGTGGAACCAGAATCAGTTCGTATTCGATTCCATCGCCTGGGAGTCAGACCCCCTCTATGGCTGGTGCAACAAGAACCACAAGAAGGACGGCTCCAACTACAACATTTACACCGACGGTCTGAAGGTTTACACCACCATCGACTCGCGCATGCAACGCTATGCTGAAGAAGCCGTCTATCAGCACGTGGCACGCTACCTGCAGCCCCTGTTCAACAACTCCATCCGAAGCAAAGCCAACGCTCCCTATTCGAATGCCCTCACCCCCAAGCAGGTGCAGGACATCCTTGCACGTGCCATGCGGCAGAGCGATCGCTATCGGCTCATGAAGGAAAGCGGGGCTACGGAAGCGGAAATCGAACGAGCCTTCCACAAACGCGTGCCCATGACTGTGTTTACCTATCACGGCGAAGTAGATACCATGCTCACACCCCTCGACTCCATACGCTACTACAAGTCGTTCCTGCGCTCAGGATTCGTCAGCATGGAACCTCAGACCGGACAGGTGAAAGCCTACGTGGGCGGACTTAACTTCACCCACTTCATGTACGACATGGCCTCCACAGGACACCGACAGGTGGGTTCCACCATCAAACCCTATCTCTACTCGCTGGCGATGGAGAACGGCTATACACCCTGTGATGTGGCTCCCAACGAGCAACGAACCTACATGGTGGCCGGACAGCCCTGGACACCACGCAACGGCAGTAAGGCACGCTATGGCGAAATGGTTACCCTGAAATGGGGACTCGCACAGTCCAACAACTGGATATCAGCCTATCTGATGAGCCACCTCAACCCCCATCAGCTCGTCAGCCTTCTCCATTCCTACGGTATCAACAATCCCGACATCCATCCCTCGATGGCACTCTGTTTGGGGCCCTGCGACGTGTCCGTATTGGAGATGGTAAGCGCATACACCACCTTCCCCAACCACGGAATCCGAACAGCTCCCCTCTTTGTCACCAAGATTGAGGACAACGAAGGCAATGTCATAGCACGCTTCCAATCGCGCATGAACGAAGTCATCAGTGCCGAGAGTGCCAACAGCATGATCACATTGTTGCGAGGCGTTGTTGACCAGGGTACAGCCCACCGACTGCGCCACACCTATAATATCGAGGGAGAAATTGGTGGCAAGACAGGTACCACCAACCGCAACTCTGATGCCTGGTTCATCGGCTTCACACCCCAACTCGTCTCCGGATGCTGGGTGGGCGGCGACGACCGCGATATCCACTTTGACAATATGTCCATTGCTCAGGGTGCTTCTGCAGCCCTTCCCGTGTGGGCATACTACATGAAGAAAATCTATGCTGACAAGTCCCTATCCTACTCACCCTCCGTGCCCTTCGACATGCCCCCGGGCTTCAATCCCTGCGCCAGCAGTTTCAACAGCGGTGAAGAAGGAGAGGAAGGTTCCGAGGAGGACGAGTTTGGCATCGACGAGGTATTCGAATAAGCAAGTTCCTCCATTCTTTCTTGGATGGTTTCCAGAAAAAACTTATAACTCCTGACACCTGACATCTTATATTCCACTGTGGCTTATACTAAAATATAATGTCCACGTGCGTAGATTTTGAGAGCGAATACTTGCCCGTCTCAAAAATTAATGCTATCTTTGCATTGTGAAAGTGAAGAATTGAGAAATCTGCGAAAACAAAACATACAAAACTTAATCAAAACAAGAACAATGGCAAAGATTGTAACATTAGGCGAGATTATGCTGCGCCTGTCGCCCGAGGGCAACAACCGTTTCATCCAGAGCGAGTCGTTTCGCATCATCCCTGGCGGTGGTGAGGCAAACGTGGCCGTGAGTGTGGCTAACTACGGACACGAGGCTTACTTCGTTTCCAAGCTCCCCAAGCACGAAATCGGGCAGATTGCCGTGAACGCCCTGCGCCGCTACGGTGTTGACACCCGCTTCGTGGCACGTGGCGGAGACAGAGTTGGTCTGTACTATGCTGAGACAGGTACCTCGATGCGCCCCTCGAAGGTGATCTATGACCGTGCGCACAGCTCCATCGCCGAGGCTTCTGCTGAAGACTTCGACTTCGACCAGATCATGGAGGGTGCCCAGTGGTTCCATTGGAGCGG
>JAFSWU010000221.1 GCA_017444365.1 Prevotella sp. | reverse complement strand
AGCGTGTCGCGGAAGTTATAGTTGTTCCACGCCCTCACCTTCATCTCCATGTTCGACAACACGCCGGCATTGAAGGAATTCACCTGCGGTTGCATGTTCGTCATATAGAACGTTTGCTTGTTGGCTTCTGCCGAGCACAGCCGGTCGGCCGAGGGACACATGTGACCGTGGTCGTAGCCAGAGCCCCAATAGGGATCTTGAGTGAAATGATAGCGACTGCTGAGCGAAGCATCGTTAGGATACTGCGAGAAGGCGTTTCCACTATCGTCATAGAAACGCTTGGTGTTGGTAATGGAGTTGCTATTGTACATCTGATAGCACGACCAGCGCGAGGCATGCTTCTCGGTGTCCCATTCCACAGCATAGTTCAGTCCGTAGGTGGGCACCAAGTGGATTACAACGAGACTCTTGCCGGAGTTATCTAAATGAGGAAACTCCAAACGACCGTAGAGGCGATTGATAGCGGTATTGTTCTGATTGACGTTGGTCGCCGTCCTGCCGTTGCCGCCTACGGACTCATCGTTTCCATCATCCTTGCTACACGCTACAAAGGCAAGCGGTATCAACAAAAGGTATAGCAGCTTCTTCATATCTGTCTTAACTATGGAAAAGAAAAAGTGCGCACAAACGCATATGCAACTACGTTTGAACGCACTTTTATAACTATCAATGTGGTAGGTATAATTTGAAGACTTACTTCTTCAGGCCAGCATAGCGGCTCATGAAGCGGTCAACGCGACCGGCTGTGTCAACGAGCTTGCTCTTACCTGTATAGAAAGGGTGAGAGGTGCTTGAGATTTCTACTTTTACCACAGGGTAAGTTTCGCCTTCAAACTCTACTGTCTCAGTTGTTTTTGCCGTAGATTTTGTAAGGAACATATCGCCGTTGGACATGTCACGGAACACGACGGGGCGATAGTTTTCGGGATGGATACCTTTTTTCATTTTAGTTTAAATATTATTGTTATTGATGTAAATATACAATTGCAGGGTGCAAAATTACAAAGAATTTCGCACCCTGCCAAATAATTCGTTTGGAAATTTACCTTTCTGAGGTCATTTCATGCAATTACTACTTCTTGAACAAGCTTGGAAAAATGCCCTTTGTTGTGTCATAGGCTCCGTAGCTGTTGTACTGAGTATCGTACTGAATGGTCTTACCCTTGGCCACATTGGTAATGGTGACCGTTTGGTCTGCATTCACAGTAACACTCCAGATGTGACCCTCTGAAGGAACACCCTCTTGCACATTAAAGCTATTGTAAGTACCTGTCATATAATAGTACTTTCCGCTTGCATCCTGAATCGTATAGCCACCTGCTACTGCTGTCAGGGTAAATTCGTTGGCACTGCTTGTTGTAATCGTGTTGCCAGAAGCCGTAGCGTCGCTCTTCTGGATATATCCGTAAGCCTTGGAAAGCGGTGTAGCCACCTCATAGGTACCGCTGTTGTTTGCCGCAATGACAAATGTTCCGCTTGCAATGGATGTTGTGAGGGTATAGGTTGCATCCGAACTGGGCGTATCACCGCCGTTGTCGCTGCCGTCAGCCAAGCCACCATTAGAAGTTGTCAGTGTATAATCATCAACAATTACATTTGCACTTGATGCTTTATTGACCATAACCAATAAACTAACGGTGGTTTCACTGCTGAGTGTAAAGGAATATGTCACATTACTCCACTCGTTAGAAAGCATTTGATCTTTAACCTCATATTTATAGTCATCAGCACTGGATACTTTTCCATTTGTTACGACGACATATCCCACACTGATTTTGGCTCCTGCTGCATCATCTGCCTTAACCCAGCAAGAAGCTTGATACGTTCCAGCCTTCAAGGTTATTTCTTCATGACCAAGACGCTTATTGGCTGTCGCATGTGCCACACTTACGGCATACGAGCCTCCATGTGCGTCACTGCTCTGTGAGAGGGTGGCATTACCAGCTGTTGAGGCGGGTTTCCAGTTGTCTGGCAGACCACCTGTCCAAGCCTCAAAATCGCCATTGGTCAGCAGGTTTTCACCAGAGGGCTGAGGAGTCGGTGTGTCACTTCCGTTACCTTTGTATGATACAATCTTAGCAGCACTCTTTCCTGCTGTTTCAGGTGTGTTGTCCTTATAGTTATAAATTGGACCATAGACAACCACTTCGTCACCCTTGCTTACACCTGTCATGCCATCAAGTACTTTTACCTGGAAGGCTTTGAACTTTTCGCCACCTTCTGCATCTACCATATCAAATGTGATGTTATTGTACTGAGTGTTTGTTGTAGCATCAGCATCAACGATACCCTTAATGTAGTAGCTATCCGTAGATTCGGTAGAACCTATTTCTTTACATTTAGCAATTGCTGCAGCAACGTTGAATGGTGAATCTTCTGTGCCGTTTCCTGAGGGTTCGCCAGAAGGTGTCTCGCCTCCGCCACCGACGCCATTAATTGAATAAACGTAAGCCTTATTCTGCACTGTTTCAGGAGTCTTTCCTTGATAATTAATAACTTTTCCACAGATTATAACTTCATCTCCCTGTTCAATTTCTTTATCACCAGGTGCAAATTTTTTATTACCGAGATAAAATGCACGCCAAACAGTAAAGACGAGGTCCGTTCCTTCATCTGTAATGGTGAAAGTACCTGTGCCATAAGAACTGCTACCAAACTCCTGCGAGATAGAAGCCACCTTACCTTTGATGTAAACAGCCTCTTCACTTTCCACGCCACCAAGTTCGTTAATAAAATTCAAAACTCCCGCCACATTGTAAGGCTCTTCCAAGGTTCCTTTTCCTGAAGCCCCTTCATAATTTTGCTCTCCAGAGCTAGCTATCGGAGTTCCGTAAGGCATGGGAACGTCGTCACAACTTGTGAACGCGAGTGCTGCAATGGCTATTGCAAACACCGATTTTAAGATCTTTTTCATAATCTAATATATTTTATTTTGTTATTTCCTAATAATATAATATGTCGTTACTCGGTCTTGCCGTTGAGTGAATAGAGATAGGCTTCTTCCTGGAAGGTTTCAGGGGTGTTTCCTTTATAGTTAATGATTTTACCATAAACCACGACCTCATCACCTATTTTCAAAATATCTCCGCTTTCATATTTCTTATTCCCAAAATAGAGCGCACGGAAAATCTGGAATTGCGTTGATCCAGTAGAGCCATCATCGGAAATAAAGAAAGTCGCATTGCCATATCCAGAATCAAAGTTTTGGGCTTTTCCATTCTTATCAGTAGCGATAGAGGAGACTTTACCTTTAATATAAAACTCATTTTCGCTTTTCGTGTCAGCTGCCAGTGAATTTGCATACTGCACAGCCGCTGCCGCATTGAAGGGATTGGCAAGTGTTCCGTCGCCCTGTGCTTCGGCAGAAGGCGTATCTGAAGTCTCTGAGCCACTGTTGTCATCTGTTTCGACATCACCATCAAAAATTATGTCACTGGGCTTGCGGATCATAATCTGCAATGTCTTATCAAACTTACTAAGCACACCAATTAATGTACAAGGAACCTTTTCCTTCTTTAACGTGTCATAGGGTAACTTCATTGCGGCAAAGTCCGCATATGAACTAGTACGAACAACCACATTTTCGGGATAACCGTCGAGTTCTTGACTATAGTAATTACTTCCAGAGGAAGTTCCATTAATCAGTGTCTTTTTTCCATCAGCATTCTTGAAGGTAACATTTTTCAATACGACAAGCTTGCCGACAAGACTTTCGTCTCCAACAGAATTTGCAGTAAACTCTATTGGCTTAATTTGCGTAGCATCGAAGTCACCAACAAGTTTGAAGTGATTCATCCAAATGCTCTCCGCCATACGACCAACACCGCCATTATAGGGTGCTCCAATCTGTGCCATGCCACCGTAGCCACCGATATAAAGGTCCTTCAAATCGACGATGATTTCCTGTCCCTCTGCCAGATAGCCACAGAGACCGGCCTTATTAATGCCGATGATGATACCACCTGTAGCATCTTGTATTACGATTTGTTTATAAATGTTACCGCCAAGATCATTACCTATGACACGTGCTTTTAGCTTTATATTTTCTTTAATTGTGTCACACGTACCATTAGAGATTGCCTTGGCATGATCTGCCTTCAGTGCGGCTATTGTGATGACATTCTCGTCTGTGATATTGTTGTTCCCATAAGGAGCAACAGTATTGTTGATGTCTTTCCAGTCATCATTGAAGAGAGAATCGTCACCGTTCATGCAGCTGGAGAGCGAAAGGCTCACTGCTGCCGCCATGATGATATATTTGTAACTTTTCATATTGTCCTCCTTATTTTAGAATTTATAAGTAACGTTCAGCATACCGTTGATTCCGTTAGCATAGAACTTCTTCGGGCTAAAGCGGAACTTGTAGGCGCGGATGTCTTCGTCGGTTGCGCTGCGGCGGTCCTGACGGTTCTGCTCCATACCACCTGTAACGATATTGGTATTGTTAAGGATGTTGGTCAGCATCAGGTTGATGGAGAGCTGTCCGCGCTTGAGATAGATGCTCTTGCCGATGCTGGCATCAATCATGAATCCACCATGTCCTTTAGCCTGACTATAACGGTTCAGGTCTTCGTTACCATTTTCGTCTGTTCCCTTAATATTGTTAGACTTGTAACGGGTAACGGGAGTGTAATAGAGATAGATGCGGTCGTAGTAGTTACCGATGAGGTCGATGTACCATCCCTTCTGGTGGTAGTTCAGGTCAAGGCTGGCAGCGGTGAGCGGGGTGCATCCCTCGTGGATGTCTTTGGAGAGCACGATATCCTCCTTGTATTGGCCATCCTGTGAACGCATATAGACAATGTTAGCATCGTTGGTGTACTTAGCCTCGCTGATGGTTCCGAGCATCTTGATGTTGAAAGCGGAGCTCACCTTGAAGTTCAAACCTGCCTCAACGCCGTAGAATGACTTACGGATGCCAGTTATCGAAGCGTATGTGAACGAGTTCTCAGCGTCGTCGTAGTACATGCTGTACTCCGATACGTTCTTCAGGCCGCTGTAGTAGGCGTTGATGTTGGCATGAACCCAACTGGTTTCCAGCTGATAGCCAAATTCCGCACTGAAGATGTCTTCCGACTTCAGATTGAATGCAAAGTTGTTGTTGATTTGCGGAGAAGCAAATGCGGTGCGTGCATCGGGTGCTTTCTTCTCATAGCCCACACCAATCATGAAGGCATGACCATGTCCGGCATTCAGCGAAGCATTGAACTTTGCACCGCCTTCAACGAATTCGGCTTTTCCGCCCTTGCCATAGGAGTTGTCCAAAGCCAAGCCGTTGCGCATCTTACCTTCGCGCTGCAATGACTTATATCCAATACGTCCGGAAACAGCGTAGTGCAACGGGCCGAAGTTCTCAGCATAGGTTGTCCAGAGCTGTCCCTTGTTGACATAGATATTGTAGTCGTAACCGAAGCGGTCGCCCTCTTTGATTTCCTTGGCACGTCCGTTGACCATACTGTTCACGTCGTACTGTGCCTGCAGGTCGGTCTCTAAGAAGTTACCAACGAGGTAGGTGTTGGTGTTTGAGAACCTTGTTGCGCCCAAGAGGTCTTCCAGAGTCTGGTAATGCATACCCTTGTTGGTAGAGAGCACGAAGCCGCCAGTGAGTGTAGATTTCAGGGTGAGCTGTTTCTTGATGGTTGAAGCCAGGTTGATGGTAATCTGGTCATCGTGGTAAGCCTGTTGGTAGTACATGGCTTCCGATCCTTGCGCAGCTGCCACGCGGTTGGCATAGTACAGGCGATCCCAGTTAATCTGACGGTTAGCCTTCGATGCATTCAGGTAGTCGTAGGAAGCCTGCCAAGCATCGAGGTTTGCCTGCGTGCGGTTGGCAATGTCTCCTGACTGCCACACGTTGAAGTTGTAGCTCGGCATCAGACTATAGTAGTCGGGTGCGGGGTTCGTACCGTTGTTGTAGCGCAGGGCGGTGCTGCTGTACATGGCATACTTACCAAGCAGCGATGTGGTGAGCTTGGTGTCATCGTTGATCTTCCAGTCCCATGTGAACAATGCAGAGGGTGCGAAGTCCTTGATGATACGGGCATTACGCTTCTTACCGTTCTGATAACCCCAGTTCGGGTTATAGAATCGGTTGTTGGCAATCCAGTACATCTCATCGGTAGAGGCTGCCTGAGCACCACGCTCTGTGGGGTTACCCCATGTAACGAGAGAAAGAGAATGATTACCCATCACCTTCTCTACACCCAGGAAGTAGGAAAGCGCATTGTAGAAGGTTCCCTCTACATAGGCTGTCTCGGTATTGGCCCAACGATAGGTAAGACCAACCGACCAAGCCCATCCCTTGTTGCTCAGTCCGGAGTTGTAGCTATACATGCCTCTCACGGTGTAGTTGCGGTTAGCACCGGCAACAGAGATACGATGACCTGCCGCCATTGCACTCGGACGGAAGTTGTAGTTGTTGCTACCACCCATGGCAGACATGGCAAAGCCGTTGTCCTCAAATGGAAGCGAGCTTTCCATGGAACGAGTGTAGTTGTTCAAACCACCTACAAACGAATAGCGGAATTCTCCACGTTCAGCATCGTTCACGGGATTGCCGTTAATATAAATCTCGCTGTACTTGGAGTTAAAGGCTCTGTACTTGAAGCGGGCCGGACTGAACCTATAGCCCACCTCACTTGCATACGCATTGCTGTTTGAGCCGAGAATGGTCACTTCCTGTGCAACATTGTCGTCCTCGCCCAGCTGCGATTCTGTGAATGTGAAGGCCGACTCGTCAATCGTGACGGCGTTTTGCCCCTGCTTATCGTCTGTCTGTGCCAAGGCAAACGTAGAACAGCATAGGGCTATCACAGCTAAATGAAGCTTTTTTTGCATAATTGTTAGTTATAATGATGATTAGATTTTTTGCAAAGTAACAAAATAAATTTGGAAAATGAAAGCTTTTTTGATTAATTTTTAAGGAAAAATGCATTTTATTCTAATTAAATTCTTATTTTTGCAAAAAATTAAAATCACATCATCATGAAAAGACCTATTATTCTATTAGCAGCAGTATTGCTGAACCTAATGACAGCAACTGCCCAAAAGCAACTCTCCGCTTACGGAGTAGGGTTCTACAATCTTGAAAATCTATTTGATACTCAGCACGATGAGGGCAAGAACGATCTTCAGTTCACGCCCGACGGTGACTATCATTGGAACGAATTGAAGTACAAGCACAAGCTGTATAACATGGCCCGCGTACTCAGTGAAATGGGAACCGACGTGATTCCCAAAGTAGGATGTGCGGTGATTGGCGTGAGCGAGGTGGAGAATGCGCATGCGCTCACCGACCTTTGCAACGAGCCTGCACTGAAAGCTCGCAACTTCCAGTTCGTACACATTGAGGGCCCCGACAAGCGCGGTGTTGACTGTGCGCTGTTGTACAATCCCGCCTTGTTCACAGTCAGGGACATCAAGCTCGTACCTTATATATATGATCTACCTGCAGACTCCGGTCGTGCCACGCGTGGATTCTTTACTGTCAGCGGCACGCTGGGGGGCGACCACATCGCAGTCATTGTCAACCACCTGCCGAGCCGCTTTGCCGGTTCCTACTATCGTGAGCTGGGTGCGCGTCAGATCAAGGTGGTTGTTGACTCCCTGCTACGGGACGACCCCAACTGCAAAGTCTTCGTGATGGGCGACATGAACGATGACCCCACCAACAAGAGCATGACGGAAGGTCTGCGTGGCAAGGCAGAGATTGACAAAGTGAAGGACGGCGACATGTACAACCCCTGGTACAATGTGCTTACCAAGCAGGGCGTAGGCACCCTTCGTTACAATGGAGCATGGAACCTGTTCGACCAGATTCTCATGTCGAAAAACCTTCTGAACCAGAAGAACCAGAAAGACTATTCGTCGCTGAAATACGTGAAGCACCAAATCTTCAAACGCGACTATTTGTTCCAGTCCGATGGAAAATACAAGCACAATCCGCTGCGTACGCATGCCGGAGGTGTTTGGTTGGACGGTTTCTCCGACCACTTGCCCGTAGTGGTGTATGTAGCCAAGGAGAAGAAATAGGAGTCAAGTAGTTTCCATCAACCCCATCGACCTATGAACGACAAAATAACGATTATCGGCATTGCCGGAGGAACCGGTTCAGGAAAGACTACCGTCGTCAAGAAGATTGTAGAAGCCTTGCCGCCCCACCATGTTGCCGTGGTGCCGCTCGATTCTTATTACAACGACACAACGCACATGACCGACGAAGAGCGCAAGGCCATTAACTTTGACCATCCCGATGCCTTCGACTGGAAATTGCTGACCAAGCAGATCAATGAGTTGCGCGAGGGGAAAAGCATCGAGCAGCCCACCTACTCGTACATCCTCTCCAACCGTCTGCCTGAGACGGTACACGTGGAGCCCAAGCCTGTCATCATCATTGAGGGAATCATGACGCTCATCAACAAGAAGTTGCGCGACATCATGGATTTGAAGATCTTTGTGGATGCCGACCCCGATGAGCGGCTCATCCGCAATATCCAGCGCGACACCATCGACCGCGGGCGTACCGTCTCGATGGTGGTTGACCGCTACCTGAAAGTGCTGAAGCCCATGCACGAGCAGTTCATTGAACCTACCAAACGCTTTGCCGACCTCATCATTCCACAAGGCGGTGAAAACGTGAAGGGCATTGGCATTCTCTGCAAATACATCGAAGGACTTGTGCCGGAAGTGAGGTAAGAAGGTTCAGGGAGTTCAGGGAGTTCAAGGAGTTCAAGAAGGTTCAAGAAGTTCAAGGAGTTAGTTAATAGGCTTCGCGGTACTTGTTTTCCTCTTTATCTTGCAGCATAGAGAGGTACGACTGGTACCGCGAAGCTGCTATATAATGGTCTTCCACGGCCTTGAGTACGGCACAGCCAGGTTCATGGGTATGCGTACAGTTGCTGAACCGACAGTCTTTGGAGAAGTGGAAGATGTCCTTGAAATAGCTTGTCAGTTCTTCGGGTTCGATATCGAAAGTTCCGAACCCCTTGATTCCCGGAGTGTCGATGAGCCAGCCGGAGCAGGATGAAAGAGGAATCATTTCTGAGAATGTTGTTGTATGCATGCCTGTGTTATGGGCATCGCTAATCTCCGCCGTGCGCAAATCGGCACCTGGCAGGAGACGGTTGATGAGTGTGGACTTCCCCACCCCGCTATGTCCGCTTAGCAAGGTGATTTGATTCTGCATCAAACGGTGAAGTTCGTCAATGCCAAAGCCTGTTGTTGCCGACACGCTCACACATCGGTAACCCACCGTGTCATAGAGTTGCATCATCATGTCCTGATAATGCAGTTCCTCCTCCGTCAGCAGGTCTCGTTTGTTAAACACCAGCACCACCGGCACGCGATAGGCTTCTGCCGAGGCAAGGAATCGGTCGATGAAGACCGTACTGGTTTCTGGATAGTTCACTGTAACGATGAGGAACACCTGATCCACATTAGCCGCCAGGATATGGCTCTGCTTGGAAAGGTTGGATGACTTGCGGATGATATAGTTACGACGGTCGGCAATGGCCGTAATCCAGCCAAAGCCCTCGGTGCCTCCCTCCTTGGCACCTTCCACCTTGCGCTTTGCTTCTCGCACATCGCGCACCACCTCCACCCTGTCGCCCACGGCAACAGGATTGGTGCTGCGTATTCCCTTCAGGCGGAAGTTCCCTTTCACCTTACAAGGAACAATCTGGCCATCGTCCATCAGAACGGTGTACCAGCTCCCTGTGTTTTTAATAACGAGTCCTTTCAATGGTCAACAGTCAATGGTCAATGGCCAATTATACAGTCATGATTTCCTTGTTCTTTGCCTCAAGCAGTTCGTCAAGCTTCTTGATGAACTTGTCGTGCAACTTCTGCAAGTCGGCCTCAGCATCCTTTTCGTTGTCTTCGCTCAGTCCGTCCTTGATGGCCTTCTTCAGTTTGTCCTTGATTTCGCCACGCACGTTGCGCACCTCCACCTTGGCCTTTTCGCCAATCTTGTTGCATTGCTTCACCAAGTCACGACGGCGCTCTTCCGTAGGCTGCGGAATGCCCAGACGGATAATCTCTCCGTTGTTCTCGGGGGTGATACCCACATCACTGTCCATGATAGCCTTCTCGATATCGCGAATGGCCTTGCGATCCCAAGGCTTGATGGCAATGGTACGTGCATCGGGGCACGACACATTGGCTACCTGATTCAGCGGAACCATGGAACCATAGGAATTCACACGAACACCATCAAGGATGGCGACATTGGCTCTTCCTGCTCGTATGCGATTCAGAGAATCCTCCAAGAACATCGCTGCCATTTCCATGCGCTCTTCTGCTCCTGCTAAAGTTTCTTTTACGTCAATCATATTTTATTTAGTTTACGAATTATAGTTTACGGTTTACAGTTTGCAGTTTACGGATTACAAAAATAGATATAATATTTTAATACCGCAACTCTTTTGCTAAAATTTTTGCAATCTTTTCGAGATACAGGGCATCCACGTCGTCAAAGGTTCCCACTTCTGTGCTGTCTATATCGATGACGGCCTTCACATTTCCATCAGCTCCGAAGACCGGCACCACTATCTCTGAGCGGCTCAACGAGCTGCAAGCTATATGTCCGGGAAACGCCTCCACATCGGGAACAACCAAGGTGCGCCGTTCTGCCCACGCCGTGCCACACACGCCTTTGCCAAAAGGAATACTGTAGCAGGCCACAGAACCCTGGAACGGTCCCAGTGCCAGCTTTCTTGACTCTTTGGATCCCTGTTTCCCCGACTCCTTGGCTCCTTGTCCATCCAATTCCCTAACCAAATAAAAGCCCACCCAGAAATACTCCTGGGGGAACATCTCCTTCATGGCTGCCGCCGTATTCGCCAGCATACCCGTTTCATTGGTCTCGCCTGCAATCAGGCTCTCCACCTGCTTGCAAAGCGTTTCATATCGTTCTTCCTTTGTCATCATTCCTCATTCCACATTCCTCATTCCACATTCCTCATTCCACATTCCTCATCCGCAACCATATTCGTCAGCTCAACAAAGTCCTTTACCGACAGCTGCTCCGGACGTTTGGTCAACATCGGATGAGGATTCTCTGCCGACAAGAGCTTACTGTCCTGCGGCAGGAGCTGACGCAAGGAGACACGCAACATCTTGCGACGCTGGTTAAAGACCGTCTTCACTACCCTTTTGAAGAGCTGCTCATCGCACCCCAGTGAATCCACTTGGTTCCGTGTCATGCGGATGACGGCACTCTTCACCTTGGGAGGTGGATTGAACACATGCTCATCGACCGTGAACAGATATTCCACGTCATACCAGGCTTGTATCAGTACCGACAGGATGCCGTATGCCTTGTTGCCCGGTTCCGAAGCAATCCGCAAGGCTACCTCCCGCTGAATCATACCTGTGCAGCAAGGTATCAAGTCCTTGTTGTCGAGCATCTTGAAGAAGATCTGCGACGAGATGTCATAGGGGTAGTTGCCCGTCAGCACGAAGGGGTTTCCACCGAAGATGTCGTGAAGATCCATTCGCAGGAAGTCGCCTTCGATGATAGGATCGGCAGCGTCCTTGAACAACGTCTGCTTGAGGTATGCCACACTCTCCTTGTCAATCTCCACCGCTTTCACCTCACGCGGCTTGCTCACCAGATACTGTGTGAGGACACCCATGCCGGGCCCTATCTCCAAGACAGGAATATCGGGACATGCATCGACCGTGTCCGCAATGCGCCGCGCGATGGACAGGTCGGTCAGGAAATGCTGGCCCAGATTCTTTTTCGGCTTTACTTGTCTTACCATGTATGTACTGCTTTTCCTGCAAAGGTAGGAAATTATTTCCAAAGAACAGGGCTCACCTCTAAAAATTATAAAAAAACAAGTCTATTATTTTGTGTTATCACCGAATTGCATTACTTTTGCAGGTAATGAAAACAATTACCAACAACATTCTGAAGATTCTGCTGTCGTTGGTCCTCGGCGGTGCCATTCTCTATTGGATGTACCGTGGATTCGATTTCCAGCAGGTGAAGGATGTTTTACTACACCGCATGGACTGGACGTGGATGCTACTCTCGTTTCCATTCGGTATCATGGCACAGGTGTTCCGTGGATGGCGTTGGTGCCAGACGCTGGAGCCTCTCGGCGAGAAGCCGCGCAAGCGAACCGCCGTCTATGCCATCTTCTTATCTTATGCCGTAAGCCTTGTAGTGCCGCGCATTGGAGAGTTCGCGCGCTGCGGAGTGCTGAAGCGCTACGATGGTGTCTCGTTTCCCAAAGCATTGGGCACGGTGGTCACCGAGCGTGCTATCGACTCGCTGCTCGTCCTGGTCATTGCTGGGGTGACTTTCCTCTGGCAGATTCCCGTCTTCACAACGTTTTTCGAAGAAACTGGCACCAACCTCGACGGCATCATCAACCGTTTCACCCATGCCGGTTGGATGGTCACCATCACCTGTCTGCTGGCCATCATCGTCCTGGGATGGTTGCTGCTGCGCAACCTTACTATATATAATAAGGTACGAGATGCACTCACCGGCATCTGGCAGGGCATCGTCTCGCTCCACAACGTGCGCAACGTGCCGCTGTTCCTCTTTTTCACGTTTGCCATCTGGGGCAGCTACTTCCTGCATTACTACCTCACGTTCTTCTGCTTTGAGTCAACAGCGAACCTGGGACTGTCGTGCGCTCTGGTCACTTTCATTGTGGGCAGCATCGCCGTCATCGTGCCCACGCCCAATGGTGCCGGCCCCTGGCACTTCGCCGTGAAGACCATGCTCATCCTCTATGGCGTAGCCGCCAACGACGCACTCTTCTTTGTCCTCATCGTCCACTCCGTCCAGACGCTCCTCGTCGTGCTGTTGGGAGTGGTGGCATGGGTCAAATTGTGGAATGTGGAATGAGGAAGGTGGAATGAGAATACTATTTGCATTGAGATATAATAATAACGAGATATAATAATAAAAAGACAATGAACGATTTCTTTTATAAAAAATTAGACGCATACCAGATAGCAAAAGAGTTTACCATCTACGTGTATTCTCTTTTAGCTAACTTTCCTGCCTATGAACAATATGGAATTTGCATTCAACTTCGGCGGGCGGCAGTTTCTGTTCCATCAAACGATAGCTTGCGCATCAACAACAGAAGTATTATGTCAATTAGACATCTCTGAATCTTTAAACTATATTACTCCCGAAGAGCTGAATCAAGCAGAAGAGATTGCAACCAGACTAACACGCGTGATGTCGGGATTAAGAAAGTCTTTAATAAACAAAATCTCCTAATAACAAAGGTAGTGTGAAGTGAAGAACATGGCTGAGTAATCTCATTCCACATTCCACATTCCACATTCCACAACTACAACATTATGAACAACGAAATCGCAAAACTATCCCCTGAGTGCGTATGGCGCAACTTCTATGCGCTGACGCAGGTGCCCCGTCCCAGCGGACACCTTGAGAAAGTACAACAGTTCCTGCTCGACTTTGGCAAGCAGGCCGGTGTTGAAGCCTTCATCGACGAAGGACGCAACGTGGTGATGCGCAAACCCGCATCTGCCGGCATGGAGAACCGCAAAGGCGTTATCCTGCAGGCCCACATGGACATGGTGCCGCAGAAGACACCCGAATCGACACACAACTTCGAAACCGATCCCATCCAGCCGTGGATTGACGGCGAATGGGTGAAAGCCAAGGGAACAACACTCGGTGCCGACAATGGTCTGGGCGTTGCCGCCATCATGGCTGTCATGGAAGACAAGACACTTCGCCACGGTCCCATCGAGGCCGTTATCACCGCCGATGAGGAAACGGGCATGTATGGTGCCAACGAACTGCCCGAGGGCGAGTTGCAGGGTGACATCCTGCT
>JAFSWU010000220.1 GCA_017444365.1 Prevotella sp. | reverse complement strand
GTCACCGCAACGAAACAGCAACAAAGCATCTGGGTGCTTCGCCTTCAAGTCATAAAATTGCCGCATCATCGGAGTCAGTGCTTCATTCTTTGCCATATTGTGATGTATTTTTTGCAAAGATAGTGAAAAAATCTAAAACACATTGTTATGAAAAGTGAAAAAGAGACCCCGTATGCTGATTTATTCATAACTTTGCAGCCAATCGAGCAAGTTATTACCAACAAAGTGAAGAGGTTCCAAACTGTATCATTGCTGGTGCTGGCAGCAGTCCTGCTTATGCCACCATCATTTTGCCATGCGCAGGAAATCAAGGCTGACACCAAGACTGACCGCGACATGACAGGTGAGCCTATTTTTTCTCATGCTCTTTACTACACTGGCATGGTTGAGTACGACGGCGAGATGATACCCAGTTTCATGTACAGCGACTTCTATGTGTTCAACAAACTTGTCTTCAAGAATGCAGCACAAGCACGCAAATACTACAAGATAGCCAATAACATCAAGAAAGTTTATCCCATTGCTTGCGAGATTCAGGCGACGGTCAACAAGACAATCGCCCACATGGATTCCCTGCCTACCAAGAAGGAGAAGGACGCTTACCTCAAGCAACAGGAGAAAGAACTGAAGGCTGTCTATTACCCCAGACTCAAGAAACTTACTTTTGCACAAGGGAAACTACTGATCAAGCTTATCGACCGCCAGTGCGACATGACGGGCTACGACCTGATTAAGAAGTACATGGGCGGTTTCAAAGCAGGATTTTACAATGCCTTTGCCTCCCTCTTCGGTGCCAGCCTAAAGAAAGAGTATGACCCTGACGTGGATGATCGTCTGACGGAACGAGCCATCTTGTTGATAGAAAGTGGGCAAATGTAGGAAATTGAGAGAGGATGATTGACGGATAAATGAAATCTTCTATGCGGAATAGAAAACTAAAGATAACTGAGATGGGACGTATGAACGTGGAGGAGTTCAAAGCGTCAGAGAAAATGCCCCTCGTTGTCGTGCTCGACGATGTGAGGAGTATGTACAACGTAGGTAGCGTCTTCCGCACTGCTGACGCCTTCCGTGTCGAAGCTCTCTACCTCTGCGGCATCACCTCTCAGCCTCCCCATCCTGAAATTCACAAAACTGCTCTAGGAGCCGAAGACACCGTAGCATGGCAGCATTATCCTACAGCCCTCGACGCTGTGGAAGCGTTGCACATGAAAGGATACACCGTATATAGCATCGAGCAGTGCGAAGGTTCCACGCTGCTGCATCATTTGGACTTTTCATCGCGACCCAATCAATCAGACAAGACAGCATCACCCTTACAGGGACCCCCCCCTAAAAAAAAGAAGGGGTACGCCATCATTCTCGGCAACGAAGTAAAAGGTGTCCGTCAAGAAGTTGTCGATGCCTCTGATGGCTGCATCGAAATCCCTCAATACGGAACCAAGCACTCCCTCAACGTCAGCACTGCCGCAGGTATCGTTATCTGGCATTTCGCCCAACAACTCCTCATTTGCTGACTTTCTTTCCCTTCCATGTTACAAATCCTATAATAAATGGAACCAACTCGAAAAGCGTGTTGTGTGGTTTTCTGTAACTTTGCACACAACTCACTTTTTACTACTCTAAACTACAAGGAATGAAAAGATTTTTTTTGACGCCCTTGCTACTGCTTTCCATGCAGGCAATGGCACAAAACCCTGTCATACGTGACCTGTTCTCGGCTGACCCTACAGCACGTGTGTTCAAGGGAAAGGTTTATCTTTACCCTTCTCATGACATCCTGGTTCCTGAAAGTCAGCGGCAGGACTGGTTCTGTATGGAGGACTATCATGTGTTCTCTTCTGAAAACTTAACAGATTGGACAGACCATGGAATGGTGATCACCCAAAATAAGGTTCCATGGGTACAACCCGACTCCTACTCGATGTGGGCTCCCGACTGTGTGGAAAAGAACGGAAAGTACTATTTCTACTTCCCTTCTGCACCGAAAGGCGGACGCGGCTTTGCCATTGGCGTGGCAACAGCCGACAATCCCGAGGGTCCCTTCACCTGCGAACCCGAACCCATCAAGGGCGTGTCGGGCATCGACCCCTGTGTGCTCGTGGACGACAACGGCGAAGCCTACATCTACTGGTCGGGTATGGGCATCCGTGGTGCCAAGTTGAAGAACAACATGAAAGAGACAGACGGCGAGATGCAAGAGATGACCATGCCACAACGCCCAGGAGGCAATACCCAACAGGGCGCACCAACCAAATTCATGGTGG
>JAFSWU010000219.1 GCA_017444365.1 Prevotella sp. | reverse complement strand
TTACAAATTTGGTAGCATCCCAAGGAAGGAAAACAATAGGGTGTAGTGGCTCGACATATTTCTCGTGTGTCTCTTTGTAGAGTTCCCTTTGGCGCTCTCCGGTCTGCGCGTCGTAGCTCACCAGCCGGCAGTCGTTTTGGTCGCGGTTCAGTTCAAACATGTAGACTGTCTTTGCGTCAGGGCTCCAACTGATGTTTGTGAAATAGCGGTCGGTGGGGTCACCCGTATTCAGATAGATGGTTTTATTGGATGCTACGTCATAAATACCCACGGTCACCACGTGCGATGTTTCTCCTGCCATCGGGTATTTGTCGGGCTCACATTCAGCAATACGCCCGAAGATGTTCACTTGTGGATAGTCAGTCACCATGCTCTGGTCCATGCGGTAGAAAGCCATCTTGCTCTTGTCGGGACTCCAGAAAATGCCATCCTCGATACCGAACTCATTACGATGGACGGCCTCTCCATAAACAATTTCACGACTACCGTCGGTGGTCAGCTGGTGTTTCACGCCCTCTGCATCGGTAACATACAACTGATGGTCTTCCTCTTTTTCAGCAAAAGGTTTCTGCCGTTTCTCCAACCTGACAGGCATCTCGCCCTTCCACTCATACATGCGGTTTTCGGGCACCATCTTCCGATAGGTCTTACCACCGAAGTTGAGGTCTTCCAGCGTGAATTGTTTCAGCTCTTGAGCCGTCAGGCTGCTGATGGTCATCATTGCCATGATGAATGTTATAAGTTTTTTCATTGATTAATAGTATTATGGGTTAATCTTCGTCATCAAACCTGCGCTTCTTGTCGAAACCCTTACCAAATCTCTTACCGCCTTTGTCGAACTTACCGCCCCTTCTCTCTCCACGGTCGAATCCACGGCTGTCCCTTCCGTCACGGCTCTCGCGTTCTCTTCTGGGACCCCTGAAGTTGCGGTCTTTCTGGTCTTTCCAGTCTTTCTTGTCATTACGGTCTTTGCGCCCGAATCCTCGTTCGCCTCTAGGTCCCCGTTCCTCGTTTTTCTCTCCGCGCAGCTCGCCTTTATAGTTCTTCTCAAACGAGTGGAACTTAAACGACCTGATGTCGGCACCCTCGTTCTCTTCCTCTTCGTCGAGGTGCTTCTTGAATTCCCGGTTTTTCTTGAAGCGGTGCTTGTCGGCCATTGCCTTCAACTCCTCTTCGGTCTTCACGATGCCTCCCTCGCTTCTGAACTCTTGCAGACGTCCCTCAAACATTTGATATTTACGGAACTCGCACTCTAGCGAACCGTTGTAGAGGGGTATCTTGATGCTCGGTTTCAGGCCGATGGCGTCGAAACACTCTTCTCGGTAGCTCAGTACCCATGCCTCGTTGCCTTGGAAGGCATGCTTCAGTCTTTCGCCTATCATGCGGTAGGTGCCAATCAAGTCGGGTGTTGATATGCGCTCACCATAAGGCGGGTTGGTCACGATGATGGCTTTCTTCTCGGGCTGCTTGAATTCCTTGAAGTCGGCCTGCTCGACGGTAATGAGGTTCGACAGGCCTGCGGCTTTCACGTTCAGCCGTGCCGTATTGACGGCTTTCATGTCGATGTCGTAACCGTAGATGTGGCATTGTGGCTCGCGTTCGCGCGAATCGTCATTATAGATCTCGTCGAACAAGTCCTGGTCGAAGTCGTTCCATTTCTCAAAGGCATATTCTTTTCTGAAAACGCCAGGACTCATGTTCAGGGCGATGAGGGCAGCCTCGATGAGCAGGGTGCCGCTGCCACACATGGGGTCGATGAAATCGATGTCTCCCTTCCATCCTGTCTGGAGGATCATGCCTGCCGCCAGCACCTCGTTCAGGGGCGCCTCGACACTCTCCTGACGGTATCCGCGGCGGTGGAGCGACTCTCCGCTGGAGTCGAGCGACAGGGTGCACTTATCTTCGGCCACATGCATGTTCAGCCTGATGTCCGGACTGCTTACTGAAATGTTGGGGCGCTTGCCGGTCCGCTCGCGGAACTGGTCGACAATAGCGTCTTTCACTTTGTAGCTTACGAACTTCGAATGGCGGAACTCCTCAGAAAACACCACCGAGTCGACGGCAAATGTCTTGTCGTTGTCCAGATACTGGCTCCAGTCTATTTTCATTATTTCATTGTACACCTCGTCAGCACTCTGGGCCTTGAAGTGCTTGATGGGCTTCAGTATTTTGATAGCGGTGTGCAACTGGAAGTTAGCCCGGTACATCAGCTCTTTGTCGCCGGTGAACGACACCATGCGACGGCCTATCTGTACGTCGTTAGCTCCCAGTTCGGTCAGCTCTTGCGCCAAAGTGGGCTCCAGTCCCATGAATGTTTTGGCGATGAGTTCAAATTCTTGTTCCATGATTCTTTGTAATTGTTTTTTAATGATGAGGGTGTTTCGTCGGGCCGGCGTTGGTAAGCGGAATGACCCTCGGCTCGTCCGACCTTTATTTCTTTACTTTTATGGTACCTTCCTCCATATCCTCGGTCAGCCACACGTTTGCTCCCACCACACAGCCGGAGCCCACGGTGATGCGTCCCAGCATGGTGGCGTTGGCATAAATCACCACGTTGTCGCCGATGATAGGATGGCGTGGAATGCCCTTGATGGGGTTTCCGTCGCTATCGAGAGGAAAGCTCTTGGCTCCCAGCGTTACGCCTTGATAGAGTTTCACATAGTTGCCGATGATACAAGTGGCTCCAATCACTACTCCTGTGCCGTGGTCGATGGTGAAGTGATGGCCTATTTGGGCACCAGGATGAATGTCGATGCCAGTCTCCGAATGGGCCATCTCAGTCATGATGCGAGGGATGAGGGGCACGCCCAGCTTCACCAGCTCGTGGGCGATGCGGTAGTTGGTCAGCGCCTTGATCACGGGGTAGCACGAGATGATTTCGCTGAAGCTCTCGGCCGCGGGGTCGCCATTATATGCAGCCTCCACGTCGGTGGCCAGCACCTTACGGATGTGTGGCAGACGGGTGATCATCCTCGTGGCCAGCCCGACAGCCTGCTCCCGGCGGGCCGATAGTGCCAGGTAGTCTTCTTCTTCGTTATTGTCACAAGCAAAGCACAGGCCAGCCAGAATCTGGTCGGTCAGCAGTTTGTGCAGCCGCTCCATATTCACGCCGATGTGATACCTGATGGTTTTGGTGTTAACCGTCGACTTGCCGTAAAAACCGGGAAAAAGAATGCTTCTCGAGAGTTCGATTATCTCTTCGAGCGCATGTAGCGACGGCAACGGATTTCCGTCGCGATGTTGGTGGAATAGTCCTTTGAGCGACACTGGCTCAGACAGCTCTTCCACCGTTTGAGTCAGAGTTTGAGTGATATTCTCAGTACTCATTTTGATGTTGTGACAATAAATGTGGTGCAAATTTACGAAAATTCTTCCAAACAACGGTTCGTTTTGCAAGTTTTTTCTTATTTTTGTCGCAAGAAACCAATCTGTCAACAAATAATCTATGCGAAAAATCAAGAATCATTGGGTACACAAGGAGGGCTACGACTGTTTTGGATGCAGCCCTGACAATCCGCTTGGCGTGAAGATGGAATTCTATGAAGATGGCGGCGATATTGTCTGTTTTTGGAAACCGCAGGCTCACTATCAAGGATGGATTGACACCCTGCACGGCGGCATACAAGCCACGCTCATCGACGAGTGTGCCTCGTGGGTGGTGTTCCGCAAGTTGCAGACCAGCGGCGTGACCAACCGCCTGGAGGTGAAATACCGCAAGAGCATTATGACCACCGAGCCTCAGATTACCATTCGTGCCCGCCTTACCGAGATGAAGCGTCAGGTGGCTTTCATTCATGTTGAGATTTACAATTCTATGGAAGAACTCTGCACAGAGGGCGAGGCCGTCTATTTCACCATGAGTCAGGAGAAAGCGCGCGAGATGGGCTTCACCCATTGTGAATGCGAAGACCAGGAGCTGCTGTTCTGAGAGAGGGCATGCTCTTGATGCTGAACGACTTGCGCTCCACCACCAGCATCACGGCCAGCATATTGACATGCGTTTTATCTATTTGAGCGTTGCTCTTCTTCATTCATCGGACGCCATCTTCTGACCTGGGATATTCCATCAGCATCTTCTTGGCCAATTGCACATACCAAGTTCGGACTTCTTCTGCCGTCGGGGTATGCCCTCCGGGGAAGTGGAACGACTGGTTGTAATGCTCCAAGAACTGCGGTTCAAAATGTGCCAGCGTGTCGTGTTCGCCAAACAAGCCCCAAACGCGGTCTTTGAAGTAAGGATTGCAATAGTTGAACTGTATGGCTTCCATTTCGGCAAACTCCTCAATCAAGGCCTCATCGATGGTGAAGTCCTGCTTGCCGTCCTTTCGTGGCGATTTATACTGATGTTCGCCGATACGCGGCTTCAGGAACTCTGTCATCCGGAAGTGTGGATTGCCCAGCAAGGCTGGGATGCCCACGATGGGAGCCACCATCTGAGCATAGAACGAACCACAGCTGTTGCCCACCAAGAGGTCGGGCTTCTCTTGGTCAATCAGTCCACGTATGTACTCGATGGCCTTCTTCGGGTGCATCGGCAAATCGGGTGTAAGCACCTCGGCACGACCCTCAAAGGACTCGCGCAAAGCCAGGGCTGGTACGCATTGGCCGCTGGCATAGAACCCGTGTAAGAACAATATCTTCTTCATCCCTTTCTCCAAGTTATCTCTATTCTTCTTTACTGAACGCCAAATACCTGTCGATGGCCTGCCTGAGTTCTTCCAGATTGATGAACTGCACCCCTGGCAATGCCTAAGTCCATCTGGGTATAGCCAATCATGAGGCCATATAGATGGAAGTGGAGTAGGATAGGGCACCATGCCCGTTTCTATGCCGCAAAGATACTCCTTTTTCTTTAATAACAATCATCCTCGAATGGTATTTCTGTATTTTTATTTTTTACGTTCGTGCTGGCTGAAGCGTTCCAGTTCCAGGTGTTACAATTAAAAAATGAGTGACAATACCCCCTTCTAAAGATTGTATAACTAATTGATATATAGATAGTTATATATAAATTCCGAGGGTGTGGATACCTCAAAAAAACAACTGGAACAACTGGAACTGGAACGCCCTGTCATTATTAATTCATCTAAAAGGCTGATTATCAATGAGATATGATATCTCAAAACCGATTGCGCCGAAGATGCAGAACTGGAAAAGGGTAAAAAACGCATCAAATTACTCCTCTTACAGGCCTCTTTTGATATGCTGAGACGCTCATTCCGATGGCAATACCCGCATTTTCCGCTCATCTTAGCGACTTGAAATTCATGTGTTCTGATAGCAAATGCGATGAATGATGCGCCAAATGGGCCATCTCATCGGCTTTTCTAGTATCGAAAAGGCTCAATTGAGCCATCTCAGAGGCCATTAAGCACCCTTCCCGTGAGCCCGAAACGCCCTTGGCAACTGCCGAGTAGCCCTCCAGCTTCAAAGGTATCTATCTCTAGAATAGTTCAAGGTTCGAAGTTCAAGGTTCAAAGTTCAAGGTTCAAGGTTCAAAGTTCAAGGTTCAAGAGGCTAGGTTCAAAGCAGGAAGGGTAATCATACTTGTCACTAGTCACTTCTCACTTGTCCACACTCCCGAAAACCTTATCCCTTGTCACTTGCCTATGCAGTTCTTTTCAGTTCTTTGAAAAATGTCCTTTTTTTGCCCACAAGAGAGAGACTCCGATGGTTGTTAACCAATGTTAATGAGTTCTCCTCGCAGGAATTCTGTCCCTCGGGGGACATTTTTCGGGTGTAATTTGTCCCCCGTCTGTCCCTTGACTATTTTTTTATGTTCTATTCTTTGTTCTCATTCTTATAATTTTTTTGTTGAGATAGAGGTTTAGTTTAGGTTTTGGATATTTAATATCGGTATAAACTAAACTGTATTTTCTCTTTGACGGCAAATAATATCCAATGTCATTTTACTTTTCATTCAAATCTAATCATTTGAGCGAGTTGCAAGAAATAGTCATTTGACCAGATACCCATTTCTTTTGGATTGCGGATAAATGGCAGGACGTCTGCCTTTACCTGATTGATATCTGCCGTGGCAAGACGTTTGTTCAGCTTTTCAAGGAATGATTCCTTGGTGATGTCTTCATTATTGAATTCTATCGCTCGCTCATGAAGATGTGTGAAGTCGAGTGGGATGTTATGGCGCACGTACCACTCGAAGTCATACCAGTCACGTCCCTTTACACGGTTTTTCCATGCTCGATAGACCCGTGCGTGCATCTTACCAGCAAAGAGGTCCGGAAGGGTGAAACAACGCGTCATGCACGACTCTGGCAGCAGAAGCAACTTCTGCTCAGTATTGAACTTCGTAGGCGGTTGGGTGTCAACCTCTATTTTGATC
>JAFSWU010000218.1 GCA_017444365.1 Prevotella sp. | reverse complement strand
AGGATCAAACTCTCCATTGTAAAATATCTTGCCGATATGTAATCGGATTGTCTGTATTAACTCAAGGACAACTATCCGGAAGCATCAAAGCTTCCTGGGACGATTCAACAAAAAAAATCGTCGGTTCGTATCTTCTACCCAAATGTCCCCGACATTGCGGAGACACTCGCTCTTGTACTACTTCTCTGTCTATGTAAATCTTTCAAAGAACTCTTCTTTTCGGTGCTCCCAAGGTATGTTTCCTTGTTAGCGGGTGCAAAAGTACAACCTTTTTGCGAACTGACAAAACTTTTTAGAAAGAAATTTGCATAAAAAGAGAAAGTTTTCCCCTTTCTTGACATAAATCAAGCAGAAGGAAAACTTCCTTACCTTATTATATTATATATGCAAGCGAATGCTTACTTCTTCATATCGAAGCCTACGCGGACTCCGTCATAATTTTTACTGAGGTCGCCAATGGTCTCCATCGTAGAGTTGCCACTCATGGCCGCCATGGTCTGAAGTAAGGAGAGAAGCTTCTTCGACTCAAAGAGAATGCTCATGCCCGTTGTAGTCTTCTTAGCATACGCCGTAGCACTGACAAGTAGCATCTTCATCGAAATCTTGCACTCCGCCTCATTATAAGTATAGGTGCCAGAGATTGTCTTTCCGTCAATCTTCCCAGAAAAAGTATTATCCTCCTTGAACTGTATAACGGTGTTCGACGAATTGATGCCAACCGTGGAGTAGTAGGAAGCCAACTTCTCTTTCACCTGCGTGGCCGCCACCTCTCCGCCGGCTTTTGCCAGGAGATTCTCGCTGGTAAATGCCGCACCGGGCTGTTTGTAATACCATGTGGCTATCAAGTCGCTCTGCTTCGGCTTATCCGTTCCAATGACACTTTTCACCACATTTCCCAAGGCATCTGGATTGGAAACGGCACTTATCACCGATCCGAGCAAATCACCGCCCGCCGATGCGGAGCCATTAGAGCCTGCGCCCAGTCCACCGGTTGTTCCTGTCAGTCCGCCACATGCTGTCAGTGCAGCAGTGGCCATTCCTATCAAAAGAGCTTTTATCGCTTTCATCATTTATATTTTAATGGTTAATCTCTGCGTCCAAAGAATCTCAGCAAATAGAGGAAGAGGTTGATGAAGTCAAGGTAGAGTGTCAGAGCCCCCATGAGAGCAATCTTCTGCGCTCCTTCATCAGCAAACTCCTGCATGGCAAGCATCTGCTTGATTTTCTGGGAATCGTATGCTGTCAGTCCAACGAAAATGAGCACGCCGAGAGCCGACACTACCAAGTCGAGCATGCTATTTTGCAGGAACATATTCACCACAGCTGCCAATATCAGCCCAATGAGTGCCATCAATCCGATCTTTCCCCACGACGCAAGGTCACTCTTCGTGAAATATCCATAGAGAGCCATCGCCGTGAAGGTTCCTGCTGTCACGAAGAAAGTCTGCGTGATGGCTGCCGGTGAATACACATAGAATATCGACGAAAGCGTTGCACCGTTGACAGCCGAGTAGAGGGTAAACATCAACGTGGCAGTTGTCAGTGACAATTTGGCAATCCGGGCAGAAAGCCAGAATACCAGTATCAGTTCTGCACCAATCAGTCCAAAGAAGGTCAACTTGCTGCTGTAGATGGTACTCATCAACAAGGGTGAGTTCGCAACACCATAGGCCGTAACAGCAGTTATAACAAGTGCCAATGCCATCCATGTATATACTTTACGCATCAGTGCGGGGAAGGCCTGAGACAGGTAGAGATCCTGTCCTCTCATCATCTCTCTTTCTAAATCTTGTACATTCATATTATTACTATTTTCTTTGTTACACAATAGCCAAACAATGGAGAAATTTATCTCATCGCGTTGGCAAAGTTACTCCTTTTTCATGATAAAATGGACAAAGAGTATGCCATATTTTAAAAAAAAGTAAAAAATCATGCCTTTTAGCGATTGATATTAAAATATTTTTCGTATCTTTGAGCCATATTTAACAATTCAAAATCTCAGAATACGAAACCGAAACAATTTAAAACAACCCAAAACTAATTGATTTATTATGAGAACATCTAAAGAAACAAAGTTCATGACGGCGGTCTTCATAGCTGCAGGCTGCCTCGCGTTCTCCAGTTGCGGCAACGACTACGACTTGTCGAATTTGGATAAAACAATTGGAATCAACGCTGATGGTCTTCATCTCACAACCGACAACTCCACGAATGCCATCATTCTTGATGACCTTCTCAAGCTTGAAGGCAACGACCTGATAACCATCGATGCCAATGGAGACTACAACTTCGGCAAGCAGCCGGATCCCATTTCGCCGGTAAATATCAAGATTAACGACATCAGCTTCAAGACTCCGGAAGTTCATCCGAATGATGTTAAGATAGACCTTCCGTCCGAGATTGCTGCCTTTATCGGCAACGAGTACGATGTCCCTGCCAATGCCGATTACGCCAAAATCGACCAATGGATCACGGCATTCGATTACGAGACATCAGTTGCCGCCGAGGTGCGCGATTTGGAGTATGCTGCCCTTGACAAGGAGGCGACGGTGACCATCACCATTCCCACTGGCATCAAGCAAATCAAAAACTTTAAAATCAAAATGCCGGACTTCTTGGAACTCACCCCCGTTGATATTCAAGATGGTGATTTCAATAACAACACCGTTACTTTCCCTACGGTCAAGAACAAGAAGAAGCTGACACTGAAGTTCAAGATTAACAAGTTCAAGATGGTAGATAAGCAGGCCGGTGTAAGAGACTACGCTGAGTTCACTGCCAAGAACAAGCCGTCAGAGGGTTCTCTGAATATGCATGGTGATGTTCATGTAGAAGGAACCGTTCAGAAGATTATCGTTCCGAGCAATCTGAAACTGAACATCAGCGGTAGCATTGAGATTGGCGAACTCCATATCACCAAGGTCAAGGGAACTTTCGACCCCGATATCAACTTGAACAATCTCGGCGACGTGAAGATCACCAACATCCCCGACTTCTTGGAGGATGAGGAGGTTGTAGTGGATCTCGACAACCCACGTCTGCTTGTCACGCTGAAATCCGACCTTCCGTTGGGTGGCACCGTGAAGGCCGTCATCACCTCCGATGCCTATGCTCAGGGCATCCACCTCGACAGCGGTGACAAGATTATCAACATCAAAGCCTCCACTGACGGTACTTCCCAGGAGACCAAGATTCTCCTCTGCCGCAAGAAGGCTGGCTTAGACCTCACTGGCTACGACCAGGTTATTGAAGATGAGAATATCTCAAAGTTAGTGCGCAAGTTGCACGAAGGCATGAAGATTAAGTTTGACGTTACCGAGGCCCGCGCCGAGCAAGTATCGAAGGAAGTTAGCACTGGCAACTACACGCTGGCTCCCAGCTACCAGTTCTCCGCACCATTGGCATTCGGTCCAGAGGCCATCATCGTTTACCGAGACACCATCAACGACTGGAGTCACGACCTCAAAGACATCAAACTCTCCAAAAACGGTTATGTGGAGCTGACAGGTACTGCCATCAACAGCGTTCCTGCCGACCTGACCATTGACATACAAGTAATCGGCAAACCCGATGACAACGGACAGTTCCCACGTCTGGACATTGCCAACGCACAGGGTGTCAAACACTTTGATGTCAACCTTATCCAGAAGACTGCTTATGGTTCCAAGACAGGTATCACCGTATCACCCATCCAGATAGAGCTTCATGACCTGACGGGTGAAGGAATTCCTCTGCTCGATGGTATCATCATCCGACTGAAAGCCAACTCCAATGCGCCCATGCGGGGTGTAACCCTTAACAAGAGTTCACAGACGCTGCGCATAGAGAACATCACTGGCACGGTACATGGTACAATTATCTATGACGGAAACTAAATCAAGTAGTACAATAAAAAAACATTTCAGATATGAAAACGTTCAATCAATATATTATAGCTGGACTTGCGCTCGTCTGTTCCTCAACAGTCTCAGCACAAAATCTCAATTCCGCCTACTTCACCAAGGACTTCCAGTTCCGTCATGAAATGAACCCGGCATTCGAGAACGAGCGCAACTATGTTGCCATACCCATCCTTGGTAACGCCAATGTTGCCATGCATGGTAACTTTGGTGTCGAAGATGTTATCTTCAACAACCCCATACCCAACGGAAAAGGCTACACCACGTTTTTGAACCCATACATCTCGCCTGCTGAAGCCCTCAGCGGTTTCCATTCCGGCGACAACAAAATCTTTACCGACATCAACATCGGCCTGCTTTCTGGCGGTTTCAAGTCATGGGGCGGTTACAACACCGTTGAACTGAACCTACGTGCCAACGCCGGTGTCATCCTTCCCTACGAGCTGTTTGAATTTGCTAAGCAGACCGGCAACCGCGTCTATGACATCGGCGACATCAACGCACAGGCACAGTCGTTCATGGAACTGGCATTCGGTCATTCTCGCCAGATTACCGAGAAGCTGCGCTTGGGTGCCAAGGTGAAGTTCCTCTTCGGTATTGGCCGGGCAGACATCAAGATGACCGACATGCGTGCCGACCTGACGGAAGGCAACCGCTGGATCATTTCAGGTAATGCCGACGCCGACGTCTCCATGAAGGGCTTCGAGGCCACAAACAAACAGAAGAACTTCAAGGTGAAGGACGGGCAATACGAATACATCGACGACGTGAAGGTGAAGAACCCCGGCATCGGCGGATTCGGACTGGCTTTGGACCTCGGTGGAATCTACAAGATCGACCAAGACTGGACCGTCAGTGCCTCACTGTCCGACATCGGCTTCATCTGCTGGGACAGCGACACTCAGCTGAGCAATGAGTCGAAGGAGTTCGTCTTCGACGGCTTCCACGACATCGCCGTGAAGAAAAAGCGCGATCCTGAACATGCCATCAGTCATCAAGCCGACAGCTACTCTGACCAGTTGGCCGAGTTCGCGCACTTGAAGAACCAAGGCGACAAGGGCAGTCGCACCACAGGCATCGGTGCCACCTTGCGTCTCGCCGGTGAGTACAACCTGCCCGTCTATCGCCCCATCACTTTTGGTCTGCTCAGCACCACCCGCATCAACGGCAAATACTCTTGGACAGAAGGACGTCTGAGCGCCAACTACGAGCCGCTTCCCTGGCTGAATGGTGGTGTGAGCTTCGCTGTGAACAACTTCACGACAAGCATGGGATGGGTACTCAACGTCCACCCCAAATCCTATAACTTCTTCATCGGAATGGACCACATTTTCTGCAAGACCAACAAGAATGGAATCCCACTCGGTTCCAATGCAAGCGTGTCTGTGGGAATGAGCGTTACATGGTAACAACTCAACATGGAACAAGAAGCAACATTATTCAGTAATTATCTAAACGAGAAAAAACAACAGACATGGAGCGTCATTGACGGCTGCCTTGACGAGTTCAAGCAGACCGACACTGAAGTTCTCAACCAAATGGGGCAGCAGGGTTACAGTACCCTGCTGGCCCAACATTGGAACATTGTAAGAGACTATCCCCGTCGGCAAGGCAAGTACCTCCGACCGGGACTGGTCTTGTTGATGGCCGAGTCGTTGGGGGTAGAGACCGAGAAGGCCCTGTTCACCGCCGCTGCCATGCAAACCAGCGAAGACTGGATACTCATTCACGACGACCTTGTCGATGGTTCCCTTGAGCGCCGCGGCAAGGCCGCCTTGCATCGCATCTACGGCCCGGAGATTGCCGTCAACGCCGGCGACACGCTGCACGAGTGCATGCACCGCATTCTGAACAAAAACTACCAGACGATGGACACGCCACTGGCCAACCGCGTGTCGGCAGAGTTCTTCCGCATGCTCAGCCGCACCACCTTCGGTCAGTATGCCGAAATCAAGTGGACACTCGAAGACCGGCAGGACATGAGCCAGGAAGACGTACTCTTCACCATCGGCGGCAAGACCGTTTATTACACCATTGCCGGTCCGCTGCGCTTAGGAGCCATCCTTGCCGGAGCCAGCGACGAGCAGCTACAGCGCCTCTACGACTTCAGCTACCCCTTGGGGCTGTGTTTCCAGATACGCGATGACGTGCTCGACCTCACCTCCGACTTCGAGGGGATGAAGAAGCAAGTGTGCAATGACATCTATGAAGGCAAGCGCACGCTCATCCTGCTCCACCTCATGTGCCACGCAACTGCCGACGAGACCATACGCATTAAGGATATCCTTGCCAAGCCACGCGAAGAGAAGACTGCCGACGAGGTAGCCTATATCCGGCAGCTGATGGACCTCCACGGTAGCATCGCCTATGCTGAGGAGCAGGCCAAGTGCTATGCAGAGCAGGCCATGGACAAACTGTCAACCATCGACTTCATTGCCGATGAGCATTATGCCTCGCTCTTCCGCTCCATGGTACACTTTATTCTGGAGCGCGGCAAATAGCCCCCCCACTCTCCACAAGCGACAGACACAAACCATCCCCACACTATGAAAAGAAGCATTCTCCTGTGGTTGCTACTCGCATGCTGTTCAACCACGTTTGCACAGGAAAACACCCCGTCAGCAACCAAGCCTGTCTCCTATGTCAACCCCTTCATCGGCACAGGCGGCCACGGCCATGTATTTCTCGGAGCCAATGTCCCCTTCGGCTTCGTACAACTCGGCCCCACCGAGCCGAAGCGCGGCTGGGACTGGTGCTCGGGCTATCATTATAGCGACAACGAGCTCATGGGTTTCTCCCACACACACCTCAGCGGAACTGGCTGTGGCGACCTGGGCGATGTAACGTTTCTCCCTGTTGCCAACCTCAGCCAGCGAAGCACCATCTTCAGCCACACCGACGAACAGGCCCGTCCTGGCTACTACTCCGTTCAGCTCCACGACCCCGATGTGCGGGTGGAGCTCACCGCCACGCAGCGTGTCGGCATGCACCGCTACACGTTTGGCGCCACCGTTCAGGAGCCCCTGCTCATGCTGAACCAGCTGACGGGCATTGGATGGGATCAGCTCACCGGTTCATGGATGAAACAGGAGTCCCCCACCCGGCTGTCGGGCTTCCGCCGTTCCCACGGCTGGGCCAACGACCAGCACCTGTACTTCGTTGCCGAGTTCTCGCAACCCGTCAGCATCAAGCAACAACTGGGCGACAGCATCCTTTTCCTCGCACCCACGAACACCGAGCAACCACTGATCATGAAAGTGGCTTTTTCGTCTGTCAGTACGGAGAATGCCCTGATGAACATGCAGGCCGAGCTACCGGGATGGAACTTCGGCGAGACGGTGCGCCAGGCAGAAGCCGCTTGGAACCAAGAGATGGAGCGAATCAACATCGAGACAACCGACGAAGACATCAAGCGAATCTTCTACACCGCCTTCTACCACACCATGACAGCCCCCTCGGTCTATTGCGATGTCAACGGCGACTACCGAGGATCCGACAACAAAGTCTATCGGGCCCCACAGAACGAACCATTCACCACAAACTACACCACGCTCTCCCTTTGGGACACCTATCGGGCCCTGCACCCGCTGATGACCCTCATCCACCCCGACAAACAGGCAGACATAGCGAAGACCTTCATCCGCATCTTCAATGAACAGGGCAAGCTCCCCATCTGGCACCTCATGGGCAACGAAACCAACTGCATGGTGGGCAGTCCCGCCATCCCCGTACTGGCCGACCTGGTGCTGAAAGGCTTTGTCGAAGACCGCGAACAGGCCTTCCAAGCCATGAAGCAGTCGGCCCTTCTCGACGAGCGTTCCCTCGGCCTCATCAAGGAGTACGGCTTCATCCCCTACGACAAGGAACCCTCCAACGAGACCGTTGCCAAGTCACTGGAATACGCACTTGCGTTCAGTGGCATCGCCAAGGTTGCCCAACAGCTCGGACACAAAGACGACTACCGCTACTTCCATGAGCGCAGCCAACTCTACCGCCGGCTCTTCGACCCGCAGGCCCGTTTCATGCGGGCCTTAGGCACCGATGGCAAGTTCCGCGAACCCTTCGAGCCCATCCGCGTCATCCACCGTGCTGATGACTACACCGAGGGCAACGCCTGGCAATATACCTTCCTCGTACCCCACGACCCGCACGGACTGGTCAGCCTCTTTGGTAACGAAGCGAAATTCGTCGAGAAACTCGACTCGCTGTTCATCGTGGAAGGGGAATTGGGCGACGAAGCCTCACCCGACATCAGCGGCCTCATCGGACAATATGCCCACGGCAACGAGCCCAGCCACCATATTATATATATGTATAACTACATCGGGCAACCCTGGAAGGCAGCCCAGCGACTGCGTGAGGTGATGCATACCATGTATTTCGATGATCCTAACGGTCTTTCGGGCAACGAAGACGTTGGCCAGATGTCCGCCTGGTACATGCTCTCCGCACTGGGTCTCTATCAGGTGGAGCCCTCTGGAGGGAAGTTCGTCTTCGGCTCACCCATTCTCGACAGCGCCACACTTAGCGTAGGCAACGGCAAGAAGTTCACCATCAAGACCATCAACAACAGTCCCCAGAACATCTACATCCAGTCGGTCAGCCTCAACGGGAAGCCCTACACCCGCTCCTATATCCACTTCGCCGACATCGCCGCAGGCGGAGAACTCATCTTCCACATGGGAGACCTGCCCTCAAAGTTCGGTTTCGCCAAGAAGGACCGGCCGTAAAACACAGAAATGACACGACAACTTCTACTCGGCCTCATAATCCTACTCCTTTCCTCCTGCACATCGCAGGAGGAAAGGCTGTTCTCAGCCCAGCTCGACCGTGCCGACTCCCTGATGCGCACCCGTCCCGACTCCTCCCTGTATATATTAAATAAGGTGGGGACTCTCCCCACCACCTCCCTCTCCATGCGCCACGCCCTGCTGCGTGCCGATGCCCTCAACAAGTGCGACTCCGTGCTGCCCTCTGACACCCTCCTGCGGGAGCTCGCCGACTACTACGACCGTCACGGTTCTGCCAACGAGCGCATGCGGGCCCACTATCTCCTCGGCCGCTGCTACCACGACATGGGAGAGGCACCTCGCGCTCTCGAGTACTACCAGCATGCCGCTGAACAGGCCGACACCACACGCGAGGATTGCGACCTTTACACTCTCCGTGCTATCTATGGGCAGATGGCAGACCTATACTACGCCCAGTACCTGCCTGACGATGAAATGCAGGCATTGAAAACTTGTGAGCGCATCGCATGGAAAGACCATGATACGCTTATAGCCATAAAAGCCTACGAACTTCGGTTCCGTCCTTACTACCTGAAAAATGATACTGATAGTATTCTTTATTATGTTACCCATGCTTATCAACTTTACAGGAAATATGGATACAATCAAGAGGCTGCTAATATCATCGGCATGAGAGCCTGCATCTATCTTGACCGCCATCAATATGCTGAAGCTCAAAAGGATTTGAGAATCTATAAAAAAGAATCTGGCTTATTTGACAAACAAGGGAACATCATACAAGGAAGAGAAATCCGTTATTATGATGAGGGTCGCTATCAATTAGGCATCGGCCATGTTGACTCTGCCCTTTACTGGTTCCAAAGCACCCTGAGCTATGGGTACAAAGAAGCCGCCTATAAGGGCATGCTGGATGTTTACAAACAGAAGAATGTTCCCGACTCCATCGCCAAATACGCTGAGCTCTTTGCCAAAGCCAATGATGACTCCTATCTTGAGAACAGCATGGAGTTGATGCGCATACAGACTTCCCTCTACAACTATCAGCGCAACAAAAAACTGGCAGAACAAAAAGAAAGAGAATTGGCGGAGACTAGAATGACCATAGCAATCATATTCTTGGGAATCCTTTTGATAGCATGGTTAGCATATCGACACATACGCAAAGAAAAGGCTTTGCGCAAAATAGAAATCCATCGTCTTACAGAACAATATTCCATAGCCCTGTTAGAAAAACAAAAAACCATAGAGGAACTACACTCTTTGGAAAGGTTCAGCGCATTGACAAAAGAAGTGGATGAGAAGTTAAAGTCCGAGTTACAAAAGAAAATTGACTACCTGCAAGAAGAGCTTCGGCAAGAAGAGGAAGAAAGCAATATACTTCGAGACAAACTTCAAGTTTATAAAAAGAATGAGGTAAAAGCATCATTCATTAATAGCGACATTGCGCATTACTTTATGCGACTAAAAGACAAAAGTGCTGAAAAAAACATCAATCTTCCAACAAAAAAGGATTGGGAAAAGCTTTCCGTCCAAATAAGAGTCTGTCTTCCAGAGGTGTTTGATTTAAAGAACAGTCGAAAGAGTCTTTCTGAGAAGGAACATCATCTGCTTTTGCTAATATTATTAGGATTTCGCGGAAAAGAGATTACGAACATTTGGGGACTCTCATATTAAAATATTACCAACCTGCGAACTCAAATCAACGAGAAACTCTTCGAGGATTTTAGTTCAAAACCCTTGACGAAAATCTATCACCTTTCTTTATCATCAAAAAGTGAGCAGAAAGAAATGGACTCTTAACTTCTTGTTTATCAAATAGTTGTAACGCATTTAAACATTTTTTAAGTGTAGTTTTCATGTACTGAAAATTTGATTGGAATTTGTCCATCACTCCCGTTTTATCTACTTTTGCCCGCAACTTTTAGTTTTAAAGCAGAAGAGAAATGAAAACAAAATCATTTTTGACAATGCTGCTCTT
>JAFSWU010000217.1 GCA_017444365.1 Prevotella sp. | reverse complement strand
GCAGCCGACGGAACTCGGCACCTTATATACATTAGAGGAAATCAAGGCTATTGTGGACTTGGCGAAGGAATACAATATGTACGTCCACATCGACGGTGCCCGTCTGGGCAACGCGGCTGTGGCCTTGGGTTGTACCTTCAAGGAGATGACCACCGACTTGGGTGTCGATGCCGTGTCCTTCGGCGGTACCAAGAACGGCCTGATGATGGGGGAGGCGGTGGTGCTGCTCAATCCCGACATCTGTCCCGACTTCAAATACCGCCGCAAGCAGGCCATGCAACTCTGCTCGAAGATGCGTTTCATCGCGGCACAGTTTGATGCCTATTTCGAGAATGACCTTTGGAAACGCAACGCCGAGCATTCCAACCAAATGGCGCAACTATTGTATCAGGCCGTGATAGACATCCCAGGCGTGAAGGTCGTCTATCCCGTGCAGGCCAATGGCGTGTTCGCCCAGCTGCCCCGCAAGGTCTGGAAAGAACTGCAAAACCATTATTTCTTCTACGACTGGGACGAGGACGCTGACGTGGTGCGCTGGATGTGTGCCTACGACACCACGGAGGAAGATATTAGGAGCTTTGCCGAGACGCTGAGGAGGTTGATGGAGTAGGGGGATATCTAGATTCGGTCAAACAAGGCAAACCCTTTGGTTATGTTTATGTAATTTAGACCGATGGTATAAAATAGGACTTGAAATATTGCGAACTAAAACAGTCTGTATTATGACACCGGAAGAGAAAGCCAGGGTAAAGATTGACCAAATGTTTGAAGACGCTGGTTGGAAAGTGGTAGATAGGGATTCCTATTCTCCCACGTTAACCGCCGCTGCCATCCGTGAAGGTCTTTTGGAGGGTAATCGGGAAGCGGATTATTTCTTGTTTATCAATGGTATGGCCGTCGGTGTGTTGGAAGCCAAGCGAAAAGAGGTGGATGTAACTGCCAGCGTGGTATGCGAACAGGCTGCGCTATATGCACGCGGTGTGCCAGATTGCTACAAGGCTTATGCACGCCCACTTCCTATCATTTATCAGTCAAATGGCGAAAACACCTACTTCCGCGATTTCCGCGATGAAAATGGTGAGCTTGTTGAATTGAATCGTGTCCACACTCCTAAGGAAATCGTCAAGATGCTGGGAATTGATGATCCATATGCAGGTTTGCCGACGCTGAAAAAAAAAGGTTTGCGCGATTGCCAATATGAAGCTATTACGGAATTGGAAAATAGTTTCCGTACCGGACAGAAAAAAGCATTGATCGTATTGGCAACAGGAGCGGGTAAGACCTACACGGCTTGTCTGGCAGCCTACCGTCTCTTGGCATTCACCTCCATGAAGCGCATCCTCTTTCTGGTTGACCGCAACAACCTCGGAAAACAGGCAGAAGGAGAATTCGGAATGTTCCGTCTAACGGAGAATGGCGATCCATTCAATACCATTTATACAGTTAATCGACTGAGATCAGCCAAAGTTCCATCAGACAGCAATGTGGTCATCTCCACCATACAACGCTTGTTCTCTCTCCTTACAGGACAGGAAATCGTGGATAATGATGATGACGATGAAGATACCACCACGAGTGAGGTACAGCTATCTGGAACTATGACCTTGCCACCTGATTTCTTCGACCTGATTATCATTGACGAATGTCACCGTTCCATCTATGGCAACTGGAAGAAAGTGCTGGAATACTTCAATACCGCCAACCTCATCGGCTTGACAGCAACGCCAGTGCCAGAGACGAAAGCATTCTTCAATAACAATATCGTTGTAAACTACACCCTTGAGCAGTCCATTGTGGATGGAGTGAATGTGGATGCCCGCATCTATCGCATCAAAACCGAGGCAACAGAAAACGGCGGTGCCATTCTCAAAGGCGACAAGCTCCGACGCGAAACACGCTATAAGGGTAAGGTTGAGACAGTACGGAACGAGGAAACCAAGAACTACACCAAGGAGGAGTTGAACCGCAGTGTCATCAACCCGGCTCAAATCAAACTGGTGCTTGAAACATATAGAGATGCCGTTTATACGGAAATGTTCACCGACCCGCAGCGTGAACCCAACATGGACTATCTGCCCAAAACCCTTATCTTTGCCCTGAACGAGATTCATGCCAACAATATCGTGCGTATCGCTAAAGAGGTGTTTGGTAGGACAGATGATAAGTTCGTGCAGAAAATAACCTATTCCGCTGGGGACAGCAATGAGCTGATACGCCAGTTCCGCAACGACAAGGAATTCCGCATCGCCGTCACCTGTACATTGGTGGCAACGGGCACTGACGTAAAGCCTCTTGAAGTACTGATATTTATGCGCGACGTGGCTTCCGAGCCTTTGTATATCCAGATGAAAGGTCGTGGTGTTCGCACCATTGGCGACGACCAGTTGCGTAATGTCACGCCCAATGCCTTTAGTAAGGATTGCTTCTTCCTTGTGGATGCTGTAGGAGTTACTGAAAGTCAGAAGACAACAACGAGTCCTGGCGATGGTGAGCCTGTGCAGACCATCACGCTTAAACGACTGTTGGAGCTGCTGACGCATGGCAACGTCAATGATGACTACCTGCGTCTGATTGCAGCCAAGCTCGCACGTATCTACAACAAGTGTACGGACAAACAACGGGAAGAGTTCCAAAGACTGGCCTATAGTGGGATGCAGGAAATCTCTACGGCCATCTTTGATGCATTGGAAAAGAACGAACTGCCCCCATACGAAAGCATAGATGAGCCAAATCTTGAACGAAAAGGACTGGTAGCTCCATTGACCCATCATCCCGAGGCACGTCAATATCTGCTTATTCTTGCCGCCGGCTTCATTGAGACATTGATGCCGGGAGAAGACCAACTTATCTCAAAGGGATTCTCTGAGGAGGAAGCCAAGGATGTGACCTCGGCTTTTGAGAAGTATTGCGATGAGCACCAGGACGAGATAGAAGCACTGCGCATGATTTACAATAACGACGGAGAACCACTGACCTACGCAACGCTGAAGGATTTGGAGAACAAGCTGAAACTTGCAAACAACAAGTTCCAGACTTCACGCT
>JAFSWU010000216.1 GCA_017444365.1 Prevotella sp. | reverse complement strand
CGTTGTCGTTCAGAAGGTTCGCGAGGGACAGGGCGACTATGGTTACAATGCCCGCACCGACCAGTATGAGGACCTGCGCAAGGCTGGTATCATCGATCCCGCCAAGGTAGCCCGTGTGGCTCTGGAGAATGCCGCTTCCATCGCAGGCATGTTCCTCACCACCGAGTGCCTCATCACCGACAAACCCGAGAAGGAAACCCCCATGCCGATGCTTGGCGCTCCCGGAATGGGCGGCATGATGTAATCCGCAATTTGTAGAACATATCATCAACAGATGAGCAGGGATGTCCTTTTTGGGGGCATCCCTGCTTTTCTGTATCTCTCAAGACTTGGGCTCCTTTTTCTTATGATGCCATTTGAGACCAGGCTTGATTTTCATTTTGTGGATGGTGTCGGTACTGGTGAACGTGAAGTTACACAGCAGGTCAATGAGTTTGTTCTGCTGTGTGATTTTTCCTTCGGCAAAGGCTCCATCGCTAATGATGGTGGCACTGACATTCTTGAGTCTGATTTTCTTGTAGTTGCCCTCAGCCCTTTCTACATCAACTCGTCCGATGGGCAGCTTGCCTCCTACCTGCTTCCTGATTTTTGCCGTTCTTGCTTTTGAGTAGTCAAAACAGAAGTTTGCGCTTAAAGTCACGTTGTCAATATCTTTCATCTCGATAACCCTCCCTAAATGAAAGGCTGTGGTATTGACATGGCCGGAAAGGTATTTGGTCTTCTCGTCGAGTGTGAAATGAAAGTTCATGCGTCCTGCCGATGTGTGCAGAAGTCCCCTGAACCGCTCCTTTTTGTAGAGTATGTCGAAGTCGCCTTTATATCTGATGGTCTGCAGTTTTTTCAGTTGTTTCATCATAAACTTCTTCACCATGAACTGGTCAATGATGTCCTTGGCGGTCTTTACATGAGTCACCATGTTCTTCACATGGAATCGTATCGCCAGATCCTCCTTTTCCTTGAGGTGAGCCGCGTTGCCCTCTGCGTCAATCTGTAGCTTCTTGTCGGTTGTGTTCACATGAATATCCTTGAACAGCATGGTCGAGTCGGTTCCGCTCAGTCTTACCTTCAGCTCAAGCGGAACGCTAAAGTGTGCCAATGCGGGCGCAAAGGGCTTCGAGATGTCTTTCAGCAACGTCTTTCCCGATATCAGCGAGGTTTGGTACGCCAGTTTCCGGTTTTCCTTTTTACTGGGTAGCACAATGGTGGCGCTGTCAAACTGAAGCACCGTGTTCTCATGCTGTATGACTACATGTTGCAGTTGGGCTTTCTCTTTTTGGACAACAGCATCGAAGTGGAGGTCTTTGATATGAATACCTGCCACTGAATCTACACACTCGAACTTCTTCAACGTAAGATGGTGCGTGTCCTCTCCCATGCGCTTCAAGGTCAGTTCGAGATGAGCCGTTACGTCAAGATGCCCAGCATCGAAAGCGCCACGATGGGGCTTCCCAACATTTTTACGGGGACGGTGGTTATCCAGAGTCAGGTGAAAATTGTGCAAGCGCAAAGCCTTGACATCAAACACCAGCTCATGCTTCTTTCCTGATTTCCCTTGGCCTTGTCCCGGCTTGTCATGCTTCATGGCATCCAGCATGAACTGATAGTTGGCGGCACTGTCCCGTGGACAATGTAATTGTACCCTCACACCATCGAAGTCAGCCTTTGAGATGTTGATGCGCCGCTTGAATAGCTCCATCATGTCGATGTCCAGTGCCAAACGGTCTGCCTGCAGCATCTTGCGTCCCTGTCGGTCCTCGATGTCAACACCCTTCAGAAATACGTCATTGCCCAGCAGGTTGATGCTGATGTTGTCTATCCTCACCTTCGTTTGCAGCTTGTCTTGCAACAGCTCAGTAGAATAGTGCAACAAGCGGTTTTGAACCATGCTGGTATTCAGCAGTATTGCCGTTACCACCACAAGCGTAACCAACAATAGTGCCAAGCCTCCAAGAGTCTTCAGGGCGATACAGGCATATCTTTTCATCCTTGGGTTGCTCTATGTCTATCCATGATTCTTTGCTTCATACACTTCCTCAATGGTCATGGGCTTCTTGATGGTACCCAAGAGGCGGGCTCCCGTAGGTGTTATCAGGTAGTTGAGTTCGTTGCGCAGACCTGTGAAGTCTCGCCAGGCATCGAGCTTGTCGTAGCAGATGAAATCCTCAAACTGGTGCTCTGCACGCCACTTGTCCATCAGCTCGGGAATGAAATAGATGCCGGGCTCAACGGTGAACACGAAACCTGGCTCTAACGGACGGGCCAGTCGCAAAGACTTGAAACCGAACTGTCGGCTTTTCTCAGTCCCTTCGGCATAGCCTACATATTGTTCCCCCAAGTTCTCCATGTCATGAACGTCGAGGCCCATCATGTGCCCCAGTCCGCAAGGGAAGAACATGGCGTATGCGCCCGTTTCCGCAGCTTCGGCTGGGTCGCCTTTCATCAGCCCGAGCCGTTTCATGCCCTCTGCAATCTTCGTGGCGGCGGCTATATGAGCCTCGCGGAAGGGTACACCCGGCTTCAATTTGTTGACGGCGGCATAGAAACTCTCCAAATGGATGTTATAGACCTCTGCCTGTCGCTCTGTGAAATATTCGCCGACGGGCATTGACGATGACAGGTCACCGGCATAGTGACCATTTGTCTCTGCTCCGGCATTGAGCAGGAAGATGTCGCCCTCCTTCAGTTGGTGAATGAACCCGTGGTTGTGCAGCACCTGTCCCTGCACCGTTGCGATGGTTGGGAAAGCTAACGCGTGGCCGTGACGACAGGCCACTTCCTCGACGGCGGCAGCCACCTGCGACTCGTGGATGCCTGGTCGCACCATGCGATAGGCGGCCAAGTGCATCTCGGTACTCAGATCCACCGATGCCTCAATAGCACGAATTTCCTCTTCGTCTTTGTGGTTGCGTTGCGCTACAATGGCTTTAATAAATGGTACTGAAGCCTTTTCGGTCTGCGCTTTCAGCTCCACACCGAGCAATTCCCACAGCCACACGCGGTGGTCACCTCTGTAGGGCGGCAGGAAGTGTACTGTCTGTCCCTTGCTTCTGGCCTTGTCGATATAGCCTTTCAGTTCATTCAATGCCATCGTCTTTGACACGCCTACGGCCGATGCTTTCTCGGCGAGAGTTGGCTGGAGGCCCGTCCAAACGATGTCGTCGATGGTGAGCTCGTTGCCGAATACAATCTCCGTGTCGTTGTCAATGTCGATGACGGCAGCCAGCCCGGCATAGTCGAGGCCAAAGAAATACAGGAAGGTGGAGTCCTGACGGAAGCGATAGGTGTTGTCGGCATAGTTCATGCCCGCCTCGTCATTGCCCAAGAAGAGCAGCAGTCCACTACCAATGTCTTTTTTCAGTTTCGCCCTGCGGCGGATATAGGTTGTCTTTTCCATATGGCTTTATATGATGAAATAACAGTTTATGTTCAATGTTTAATGCTCTCCGATGTATCGTGCCGGCTCAGGCGGCTGGTTGTAGGCGGTGTTCTCGGCGGCAACGCTCAGGCGGTAGGGAATGTCCTCTTCCAAGCAGGTGAGCCGGTGAGCCGTGGGGTGGGGTGAGACGTAGATGCGCAGCTCGCGGCTGTCTTCGGTGCGGGTGACCACTTCCTCGCGCCAGTCGCCGAGGAGGTCGGCAGAAAGACAGGGATTCGATTTCGTGCTGTTGTTGAAACGGCAGCCCTCGAAGCGGAACAAGGGGGTGAAGCGGTTCTCCTGCCAGTCGTATTTCAGCACCATTTCGCGGTCGAGCAGTTCGCGGAGCAAGTCGCCGTCCCACCAGATGCCGAAGTTGCAGGTGGAACGTCCGTTGACAGACTCGCGCACCACCTCGCCCTTCATATTATAAATATGTGGGTCGGCAACAGACCATAGTTCGTAGCCTGGGTTCAGAGGGTCGATGTCGGCTGCCATGCAGCGTCCCACGTCCATCGGGCTCTTGTTTTGGAAGATGACCTCTCCAGTAGCGGCGTGGCGGAAATCCACCCCGTCGCGCTTGTTCTCGTGGCAGTCCCAGATGTAGAGCTGTCCGTCGGTGGGCGAGGGAACGAGGTGGATGGCATCGCCGTGACCGAACCCTGTGTTATAGAGTCCGCGCCCGTCGTTATCCACGCACATCGAACCGTATGTAATCTCGTCGCACCCGTCGCCATCCACATCGGCAACGCGCAGGTTGTGGTTGCCCTGTCCGGCATAGCTGCTCCAATCCTCTCCTTGAACTCCTTGAACTCCTGCAACTCCTTG
>JAFSWU010000215.1 GCA_017444365.1 Prevotella sp. | reverse complement strand
GAAGCCAAAGCATGGACATTGTCTCTGCGTCCCGCTATCCTGACCGATATTATTAATGCCGCTTGGGGTCGCAACGTCAGCGAAGAATTCTCTAAGGGATTCTTCAGCACTGCTCAGATTACCGCTGGTCTGACCTATCATTTCAAAAATTCCAATGGAACACATTACATTAACTGCGTAAGACCTTACGACCAGGCTGAAGTTGACGCTCTCATGGCCAACATCAACGCTCTTCGTCAGGAAAATGACAACAATGCTGCTCGCATCCGTCAACTCGAGGAAGAACTGGCCAAGAAGCCTAAGGAAGTTATTGTAGAGAAGAAGGTTGTCGAAACCAAGGTTGAGACGCAAACTAAGGAAGAGCACAGTCTTGAGTGCCTCGTTTACTTCGGACAGGGCAAAACCACAGTCAGCCCAGCTCAGTTGCCCAATGTTGAACGTATCGCTACCTTCCTGAAGAACAACAAGGATTCTAAGGTTATCATCTATGGTTACGCATCGCCCGAAGGCAGTGTTGAGGTTAACGAGCGCATCGCCAACCAGCGCGCCGACGCAGTCAAGAATCTGCTTGTCAATAAGTACAAGATTGCTGCTGACCGCATCACAGCAAAGGGCAAGGGCGTAGGCGATAGCTTCAGCGAACCCGATTGGAACCGCGTATCTATCTGCACCATCGAGCGATAAGATTAACCTTAAAGCATCATAATCCGAGGAGTCCCGTTTTTTCGGGACTCCTTCTTTTTTTGATTTACACAATAATGAAACTATTTATAGGAGGAAAGTATTGATGTTGAATGATTAATTATAGGCCGAAAAGACTGAATAATTATAAAAAAACAGGTCAAAGGCAACAACAATCATTTTTTTTCATTATATTTGTAGGGTATTTGCACTAATCATTAACTAAATATCACAGAAAAGCATGAAAAAAATCATGAAAAGTATGCTTCTTGGCCTGACGGCAATTGCCGTGCTGGCATCGTGTGACACAAAGAAGCAAGAGGTCGAACTGACGGCCTCGGGACTGAATCCCGCAGACTTTGAGAGTACTATCGACACCCTGCAGACCGCGCTCTACACCTTAAAGAACGCCAACGGCATGGAAGTATGCATCACTAACTTCGGCGGCCGCGTGGTCAGCATCATGGTGCCTGACAAAAACGGCGAGATGAAGGACGTGGTACTGGGCTTCGACAACGTGGCCACCTTCGCTGACAAGGAGAACCATCCGAGCGACTTCGGTGCTGCTATTGGCCGCTATGCCAACCGCATTGCACAAGGTAAGATTACTGTTGACGGCAAGGAATACCAGTTGCCACAGAACAACTTCGGGCACTGTCTCCATGGTGGTCCCGACGGATGGCAGTACAAAGTATATGAAGTAGTAGAGGCTACAGATAGCAAATTGCAGTTGAAGATTGTCAGCCCCGACGGCGATAACAATTTCCCGGGCGAGGTAACCGCATTAGTTACTTACACCCTGACGGAAGACAATACACTCGACATCTGCTATGATGCTACAACTAATGCTCCCACCGTCATCAATATGACCAACCATAGCTACTTCAACCTTAATGGCAATCCCGAAGAGGCTATTACGAACCATGAACTTTATGTCAATGCTGACTACTACACTCCAGTGGACAGCACTTTCATGACAACGGGCGAAATCGCTCCAGTTGAGGGCACTCCTATGGACTTCCGCACGCCACATGCTTTGCAACAGGACATCAAGAACTTCGACTTTGAGCAAATCAAGAATGGTAATGGCTTCGACCACAACTGGTGTCTGAACACCAAGGGCGACGACACACAGGTGGCTGCCAGCATCTACAGCCCCGAAACGGGCATCCTCATGGAGGTATTCACCGACGAACCTGGCATTCAAGTCTATAGCGGCAACTTCCTCGATGGTTCTGCTGTGGGCAAGAAGGGCATCGTCTACAACCAGCACGCTGCCATCTGCCTCGAGACACAAAAGTATCCCGACACACCCAACAAGAGCAATCTGGAAGGTTGGCCTAGCGCTACGCTAAATCCCGGCGAGACCTACACCAGCCACTGTGCGTACAAATTCTCTATAAAATAACTATCAAAACAATCTATTACAATGAACTGGAGTTCACATGAATTTATTTGGCTCGACTGGGCGGTACTCGCCATCGGCCTTTGTGGAGTGGTGGCTGCCGTATGGTACGCCATCTGGAAAGACAAGAAAGCCCAGCAGGGCGAGGACTCATCGGCTTACCTCTTTGGTAAGGGTGAGCCTTGGTATGTAATTGGTATGGCCATCTTTGCCGCCAACATTGGTTCGGAGCACCTCGTAGGTCTCGCAGGAACTGGCGCAAAGGACGGTGTGGGTATGGCCCACTGGGAGATGCAAGGCTGGATGATCCTCATCCTCGGTTGGCTCTTCGTCCCCTTCTACCAGCTGATGATTAACAAGATGGGCAAGATTATCACCATGCCCGACTTCCTGAAGATGCGTTACACCCAGCGCACGGGCTCGTGGCTGAGCATCATCACCCTCGTAGCCTACGTGCTGACGAAGGTGAGCGTGACGGCCTTCACGGGCGGTATCTTCTTCAAGTACTTGCTGGGTATCCCATTCTGGTATGGTGCCATCGGTCTGATTCTGATCACTGCCGTGTTCACCGTATTCGGCGGCATGAAGGGAGTGATGACGCTCTCTACTATCCAGACTCCTATCCTCATCATCGGTTCGTTCCTCGTACTGTTCCTCGGTCTGGCCACACTGGGCGGAGGCAGCATCGCACAGGGCTGGACTAACATGATGGCTGTCTGCAACGCTGCTCACGACGGCTTCGGAACCACACACATGTTCCATCCCGATCCTGCCGATCCCATGTATCCCCAGTTCCCTGGCTATGTAGTGTTCCTGGGTGCTTCCATCATCGGTTTCTGGTACTGGTGTACTGACCAGCACATCGTTCAACGTGTACTCGGTCAGGTGCCTGGTGAAGACAACGCCAAGGTGATTGCCCGCGCTCGTCGTGGTACCATCGCAGCCGGTTTCTTCAAGATTCTCCCCTGCTTCATGTTCCTCATCCCCGGTATGATTGCCTATGCTCTGTCACAGAATCCCGACAGCGGAATGGTGATGGACATCACCAACCACGAGTCTACCGACGGTGCCTTCGCCATGATGGTGAAGAACATCCTGCCTGCCGGTATCAAGGGTATCGTGACCATCGGTTT
>JAFSWU010000214.1 GCA_017444365.1 Prevotella sp. | reverse complement strand
GCGTCAGTAACGCCTTTCAATATGTAGTACACCGCCCATCAGCTTCAATGTAGTTCACAGTCGCGATGGGCAGATGCAATTGCAAGGCTGCGGTTAGGCGTGAGCAGGGTCAAGCAAACTTGAACTCTGCTGAGCGTGAGCAGTCTCGCGGTTATGACCGCAAAGTTACGAAGATATTTTGAATTCTAAGCCAAAAATGAGCCCAAACTTAAATTATTTGGGAAAATATTGGCGCAGGTTGACGGAAAACTCTCTATTCTAAGGATTCAAGGAATTACGGACTTCGGTTACACGGTTACGAACATATTCGTTCAATTAGGAAGATGTCAAAAAATCAAGAACCTTCTTGTTGAATTTGTGGCAATTCGTGGTTAATTTGTGGCAATTCGTGTAAAAGAAAAGAGTCTTCATGTGCTACATCTTTATTCGGTCAAATCATTATTCGGTCAATTTGGAAGATTGTCTTGCTATTTTCGAACACGAGTCAAGCTTTGAAATTCTTTGACAAAGGGGCTCTGGAGAATCGCGTATTTGCGAGCAAGGTGTCCTTCGCCTCCAAATATGCGAGTATTTCGAGGTTTTAACAAATCGTTGATTATCATACACTTAACCATCCGAGCTCTGTTTTGGAGCATTCAGAGATGTCAGTTTTGGAGTATAACTCTTAGTGTTGTACCCCAAAACTCAATGTTCCGATCCTCTCAACTCAATGTAACGAGGTGCTCAAAGCACTGTAGTGAGGGTGTAAAAGCATAGCTCTTGCAACCTTGGAACATTGTTCTTGCAACCTCATCGCTCATCTCCACCTCCACAAACCTATCGTTTTGGGGTGTCCGCTTCTCTAGATTGCGACTTTCAGACGAGCGTTTTTTTGACCAAATAACTTGACAAAAGTCAGCGAAGCTAAAGAGAATAGCCTACACGCTGCCTACACTCCGTATTATTCTGTTATACAGCATATTAATACTGGAGTGTAGGCAGCTTTGTAAAAAGTTGTCACGCGCGCGAGAGAGAGGAAGGACTTGAATGGATGGTTACATTTGTTGGATGAGCACGACCGTCCAGGGACGCAGCTCACGCTGGAGCTTCAGGGTGCCGTCGGCAGAGACCTTCAGCGTCTCCTTCTGTGTCTGCCAAGCCTTGTTCTTCAGCCAGGCTGTCTGCTGGATGGAGAGTGAGCGGGGAGCGCCTATCGACTCATAGTCGTTGAGCACATTGCCGTGTTCGTTGTCGAGGATCTCTACTGAGAACACGGTGCCGGGCTGGAGTCCTGTGAGGGTGGCATTGAGCTGCTTGGAGGATGCCTGCATGAAGGTGCGCACATTCTTCGATGAGGGCACGGCCTCGACAAATTCCTGCGGGTAGTTGAACGCCACGGCGGTGATCTTGCCCGAAGCGGAGTGACGGCTTACGAAGAGGGGGTCTTCGTAATAGACCTTCTCGTCGCCCAGCTGGTGCAGCATCCGGTAGGCATGGAACGAGGGCTTGACGAGTCCCTGGAAGTTGATCATGCCGAAGCCTCCGTGGAAGGGGGTCATTCCCCCACCCTTCTCCTCGAAGATGTCGGTGAAGGTCCAGTACATCACGGAATTGGCCATACCGAGGTTGTCGAGGTTTCCCTTCATGATATAGGCGGCAGGGGGCAGCGCATCGTGCATCGCATCGCGACTGCTGGGGCTTGTGCTCCATTCGGTGATGTGAATCTCGGCCTGCGGATACTTGCTGTTGGCAATACACTTGCGCAAGTACGAGAGGTCGTCGTGCAGGGAGTGGACGTAGCGCACGGCATCCTTGCCCTTGCCGCTCACGGGGTCGAGGGCATAGTCGGTGGGATAGGCGTGGCAGGAGATGAAATCGACGGGCAGGTTCTCCTTGGCGCAGAACTTCAGGAACTCTTCTATCCACACGCCCTTCCACTGTTGCTTGTTGATGTGCTCCTGGTCGTAGAACACCGACTTGCTGTTGTCGAGGACCTCGCCGTCGTGACGGTGGTCGGCAATGAAGTTGCTCGTAGCGGGACCTCCCACACGCAGGCGGCTGTCAACGGCCTTCACCGCCTCTGCCGATGCCTTGTAGAGCTGGAAGTAGTCGCTGCGGGTGCCCTCAAAGAAGCCTGCCTTGGGTGTCATGTTCAGGTTGGGCTCGTTCCACACTTCGAAGTACCAGGTGAGCACCTCGTCAAGTCCATATCTATCGACGGCATGCTGGGTGAACGCCTGCACGAGGCCCTTCCACTTGCCGAGCCGCTGAGGGTCGTAGGTGATGCGGTTCTGATACCACATCTGTACCTTTCCGTTGTCGGCGGCGATGCCCTTGGGGAAGAACGACAGCTCGACAAAGGGCTTCACGCCCAGCGCGAGCATGCGGTCGTACACCTCGTCGAGGTACTGCCAGTTGTAGATGGGGTTGCCCTTGCGGTCTTCGGCATAGACGAACATGTCGTCGTCGAACATGCCGTGCATGCGCAGGTACTGGAAGCCGCATTGCTCCTTGACCAGCTTCAACTGCTCCACCCACGAGGTGCGCAGGCCCTCATTGGCGCGTCCGGCACAGGTGCCCACGCTCCAGTGGTGCTGGAAGGGTTCGCCTTTCGACTGGGCATCGATGATTACTTGCGCAGAGAGTGAAAGGGTGTTTGCCGCAAAGAGGAGCAGCACAATGGATTTTAGGGATATTGATTTCACGATTGGACGATTGAACTATTTAACAATTGCACGATTGAACTATTTGACAATTGGACGCTCGTGTCACTTGATCACGACCTTGCGGCCACCTATTATATAAATGCCCTTGGGAAGGGATGCGAGCGTCGAGGTGCGAGCGTCGAGGTGCGACACCTTGCGGCCCTGCAGGTCATACACCTCATTATGCATTAAGCATTGTGCATTATGCATTGTCGAGATGCCCGAGGGTATGTCCGCATTCTCGAAATGCCAGTAGAAGGCGGGGTCCATCATATAGCCCACCTTGCCGTTGGTGAGCACGCGCCAGAAGGAGGCTTCGCCCCACGAACCGGCTTCGTGGCTTGTGGCACGCACGGCATACGCGGAGCCGTTGTAGTAGAGCACCTGGGAGTCGTAGTCGAAGCGATTGCCGCGGTTGTGAACGCGCAGGTAGCCCTGGTTGTTGATGTTGCTGCCCGACATCGAGGGATTGGTGAAATAGACGAGCTTGCCACCGTACTTCTTGCCGCTGGTAATCTTCCAGCTGCGGCTGACCACACCCGACACATTGGTCTGGGCAATGGTGAACTCTGATGCCTCGGAAACGTTGGTGGTGAACTGTGCGCCGTTGCTTTCGGCTGCGGTGGGGGTTACTGCCTTCAGGTAATACCGCTGCCCGTCGGTTTCGGCATAGATGCGGTAGTTGCCATCCTCCACAACGGCAAGGGCGGCATTGTAGTGGGCCTCGGTAGGTTTCTGCCACACGAGGAGCAGCTTGTTGAAAGCTGCCTCAGCCGACTTCAGCTGATGGTAGGCATCCAACTGCTGCTGGATGTTGTCTGTTTCGAGAGCCGCAGCCGCCTGACTGATGGCCGAAGAGAGCGGCTCACGGTCGGCATCGGCGATGTTGGCATCATCGGCATAGTGTGCCAGCAACCGCTCGGCAACAGCCTTCTCCAGCTGAAGCATCTCGGTGGTATCGATAGGCTCCACCTCGGTAGCTTGCAACTGCACGGAGAGGCTTCCCTCGGTTCCGCCAAAGGCATAGCGCAGGATGACCGGTGTGTTGGCATCAAGCTCTATGCCCCAGGTGTAGGGGGCATAGACAGAAGCGCTGTAGGCAATGGCCTGCGAGCGACCGGCGTTGAGGGGTGTCAGCCCGTCGAGATACTGCTGGTCGGTGAGCTGGTCGAGATTGAGTGTAGAGCCATAGCTGTCGGCAACGTAGCTACGCGCTTTCACGGTAGCCTTGTAGAAACCCTTCTCGGCTGCTACGACGGGAACGAACACCTCGGTACCCGTCTTGGCATTGGTCATCCAGGTCTTCAGGGGAGTGCTCACCGTACCTGTGACGGAAACCTTCTTCGTATAGTCGAGCGTGCCGGGTACCTGACAGGCATTGTAGGTGCTATAGGTCTTGACAAACGTGGTGTATGCTTGCTCCAAGGCTGCCTGCTCTGCAGCAATCTCCTCGGCGGTAGCCGTTCCCGACTGGGCAACGAAGGCTGCCATCGTCAGCTCGCGGAAGAAGGGCATAAACGCCGTGCGTGCATAGGTCTGCAGGGAATTGTCGTCGCTAAGCTTCTTGGAGGCATCCTGTGCGAACTTCACCAGTTCCTGTACACGTGCCTGCAATGCGCTGGCATCGGCACCGGTCTGTTCGTGCTCTGCGAGTGTCTGTGAGCCGTTGGCAGAGGCCACATAATATACCTTGGTGGTCTGCGGCTCCAGACGGATGCCGGTGGTGAGGGTCACGGTTTCGCCTGTTGTCAGGTCGAGAGCCTCCTTGTCCTTCAGCTCGTCGGAGAGCGACAGGGGGTATGTGGTCTGCTCGGAGCAGTTCTGCACCACGAGGTACTGACCAATGAGCTGCTGGTAGTACTGGCTGGTGGTGCGTGCCGTGTTGTAGTCGCCCGACGTGTTGTAGGCCGGACGGTCGTAGGTCATACCGCCATAGGCCATCTGGGGTTTGTCGGGATAAGTAATCTTATGGTTGCCGTTCCAATAGGAATCGGGCATGGTGACGGTCTGTCCGGAATTGTACTGTCGGCGCACGTCAGCGGCAAACTGGATGCTCTTGGTTCCTGTAGGAGTGATGATATGAGCTGCACCCGACCACAGCGGACAGTCGTTGGAGAGGAAGTTGACAAACAAATGGGTGCTACCGTGCTTCACGGCCACCACACCATCCTGCGGGTCGCCTACGGCGTAGTCGGGCTGCCCGTCGGTGGAGGGCATGGGCTGATAGTCGCTGTCGTGTACGGCAGCGTAGGCAATGAGCTTGTCGATGGCCTCAGTCAGCCAGTAGCTGTGCGACTCATAGGCAAAGAGCTTGCCAGTGGTGTCGGGGTCGTAGTGTCCTTCCTTGTAGGCCTGGAGAATGTGTCCCAGCACCTCCTCGTCGCCGGCAAGTGCTCCTGCAATGAGCGAACCGTAAAAGTTCTTGCCCGGGTCGTAGCGGTTGCGCCAGCAGACGGAGCTCTCGCCAATGATGCCGCGATAGCCCTTGCTGTCCACAGTAGGATAGGTGAAGTGTGACTGCCACTTGGTGTTGGTCAGCGCCGCGTTGAGAAGGTCTTTGTCGCCCTCGCCGCCGGCTTCTGTTCCGATGAAGGGGTCGTAGAGGGTGGCGATATACATGTCGCAGATACGTCCGCCCAGGTTACCGTAGCACGAGGTGCATGTGTAGCCCTGCTCGCGTCCGTTGCCACAGGCGGTGGTGGCATGGAAGTGCTTGCCCCAGTAGTTCAGTTTGGTATTGGTGGATTCGGGGTCGCCGAGCTGATAGTCGGGATAGCCTTCGGCATCCTTCAGTCCATCGTTGAAGCGCGCATTGGAGGGCACGCCTGTCCACTCGTCAATGCCCACGGCCTCACGCATCAGACGCAAGCCCAGCTTGGGTGCATTGTGATAGGTTTGCTGATCGAGGGCATAGAGTGCCAGGGCAGCGCCATAGACGCTGTGGGCCGACTCCATGAGCTGGTTGGTAATGTAGCGGCGACCTGTCAAGGTCAATCCGGCATCAAAGCTCTCACGGAATGCTTCTATCCACTGTTCGCGGCGCGACTTCACGCCATTGCCAAGGTCCACCTCCTGATTGAGGAAGGTATCGGTGACCTTGCCCAAGCGCCAGATCAAATACATACCCATACCCTGACCGCCGAAGAGTCCTCCCCATCCGGAACCGGCACTCTGCAAAGTAGCCGTCTGTCCCTTGGCACTCACGCTGACGTTGCCTCCGTTTTTGATGAGGTTGTTGATGTAAACCATCGAGTCAATGGCTACACGGATCTTTGCTGAAAGAGCGGAAGCTGTGGTACCATAGACACCACGCTGGTAGGCATAGCCCATACATTGCACCACGTTGAAGTTGTTGTTTTGATAAGCAGCCTTGAAGTCGCTTCCATTCACTTCGCCCTTGATGGCCTCTGCCAGTGCGTTCTGCACACGGGTCTTCATGGCCTGCAGGGTTTCGGCGGTACCCTTGGCGGGAGCCTCTGAGTAGCTGGCCAGCCGTCCCTGCACCTCGTCGCTCAGCTCCACGTTGGGATTGGTGGACGAATAAACGGCATAGATGGGTGGCAGGTCGTTGTCAACGGTGTACTGATAGCGGGCGAAGTTGCCAATCTCAGCATACCCCCAGAAGCGTCCCAGGGAACGGACACGAACCACCACGGCACTCTTGCCATTGGTCACGGCACGGGGAATGACCAGCGTTGAATAGCTGAACGCGCCAGGTGCCTTCTCCTTGCTGAACGCCACGGCATCGCGGGTGTAGTCCTGCAGGTTCTTGTTGTCAATCTGGATGTGGTAGCGCTCGCTTGCCAATGTAGCATCGCCCCCATTGGTGCGCAACGTCAGATAGTTCTGCTTCGTACCGTCAACACGCAGCACGAAGCTGTACTCGCCGCCATATATGCCGGCATAGTCGCCACAGAAGGGATTGGCAGCAAAAGGCTTCACATAGCGACCCGACTGCCCCTGCAAACCATTGGCTATGGTTGCCGTCTGGTCAGGACAGTAGGTGATGAGGCCGTGCTCTGCCTCACTCTCGCTGTTCCCCAGCACGATGCGGTCGGTGACCTGTGCTGTTGAGAAGAGCGGCAGGCAAGCGAGCAACGAAGCAAGATGATGTCTGATGTTCAACATATAGATTTCACGATTGGACAATTTTACGATTGGACTCTTATACAATTGGACGATTTTTACCTTGTTTCGTTTAGTCATCCCACACACTGCTGTTGGCAGGTCCCGCATCGCGGGAGCCCAGCTCGGTCGTGCCATCATCAATAGTGGGCACGGAATTTGTCGATTGCTGTATCGAACCTGCCATCAGGGCGCGACTTCTCATGCGGATTGTCATCATGTTGGGACGGATATATATTTTCTTTTCCATAATCTTTTGTCTCCTATTCTATTATTTAACCATTACCTTGAGCTTTGCTCGAGCTCGTTTCCGTTCGGAAATGAGAACGAGCTCTCATTTCACTTACTTAATCACGACCTTTTTACCATTCACGATATACAGACCCTTGGGGAGGGATTCGAAGTGCGACACATTGCGGCCCTGCAGGTCATACACCTCATTATGCATTAAGCATTGTGCATTATGCATTGTCGAGATGCCCGTTGTCTCACTATCCTCGAAAGTCACGCTCAACGTGCGGGCCTCGTTCACGCCAGGAATGCTGATGTAGGCGCGGAAGGGATTGATATGGGCACCTTTCTCCGTGCCGAGCTGCACGAAGGTTCCGTCGCTGGCCTTGTAGCCGTAGAGGGTGTTATCTCCGCTAACGAGCACCTGTGAACCTACTGTACCTATCATCGAAGCTCCGCTGACAGTTGTTGTCAGGTCTTGATCGCTGTATGCTGTGATATCGCCAGTGAGAACGATGCCAGCTGCTGAAGTCACGAAGAGGTAAGGCTTGTAGGCAGTGGTGGTGCCACTGACTTCATTGAAGTGCAGCGTCTCATCGCTATAGCGTGCCAGCTCGTAGAACGTACCATTGCTGACGGTCGATGTAGTAACTGCCATCGGCAGACAAACGGTGTAGCTCTGAGCCTTCTCAAATACACGGGTGTAGGTGGTTGCCGGTGTGAAGTCGGCGATAGTCCATGAGGAGCAATAATAATTTTTAGCTGTGTCCCCATCACCGTATATTGTTGCAGTGTTACTATCTGGGCTACCATCCTGGTTGATACCTATTTTTCCATTAGTGCCCGTAAGCGTCATTGTTGTTCCACTAATGCTAACAGCAAGCACGGCAGCTTCAGATACATTAGTGGTTGTGAGAAGATCCCAATTGTTTCCTCCTTTATATTTCAGGTAATAGCCACTGCTGTTCCTTAACATATATCCTGTGCCACATTCCACGAGCTCTACAGTTGTCTCGGATGACGAGAGAACAGGTGTTGTTCCATCAGTAGGTAAGCTAAAATAGAACGTACCACTTACAGCCGTAACACCACTGTTTTGATATCCATAGATGGGTGTCAACTTATAAGTACCCACGATACGATTAGCTGTAACATTGACGGTAATAGTCTTGCTGCTGGTGTCAAAGGAAGTTACAGTTGCAGTATAACCTTCTTCGGTTGTTGCTGTCAAGTCACCCTGTGCGGCTGAGGCATCAATGAACAGCGTTCCACCGTTACCTGCATTACTGCTATGCCCATTGGCGGTAATGGTGACATTCTTACCCGTCTCACCTGTGACGTTCACACTGTATTGTTCTAAAGGATAAAGGTAGAAGTAGCTATTTTCATCTTCACTACTTCCATTAACCACCTTCCATTTGAGGACAGCACCTTTACTGTTATAATTCATCCATCCATCTGCTGTTGCCTCAATGCCTGTTGAACCTATTGTCCAGGCGGAAGCATAGTTTTTTGAACTACTGTAATGGGTAACATTCCATGTTTTGGAAGTTGTACTGATGGTTAACCAGTTGTCTGTTTTACTATATAAGGTAGATGATGAAAAGTCACCAAGGTAATAACCTGACTTTCCTACACAGGATATAGTGTATCCGCCAGATACGGCATTAAAACGGAACACATCAGTGTCATCCGCAGAATTAGCTTGCGAGTTAATCAAATAGCCAGTTTTATTAACTTCGTTAGAATAAAGCACTTTGTTCTCTTTAGCTGCACAGATGCGGTAGTATCCACCGCTGGTGATGCTTGTGGCATTGCTCTGCGCCCATGCACTCACTCCTCCAGTCACAAGGAGGAGCATCAAAAATAGTAATTTTTGTTTCATGATCATGTTTTTTATTGTTTTGAATGTTGTTTACTAAAAAATATTCCTTGCTTATAGTTCTACTACGAACAAGCAAGGAAAATACTTAACGGGGTATATGAAAATTTTTCCTGTGCCCAACAACGATTGCCTAATCCTCATCCCAAACGTTGGACGGAGAGTGGGTTCTCGACAATGCCTCGGAGTCGTCGGTCAGACCTGCGTCAAACTGTATGTTCAGAGACTTGTTGTTGATGTCGGTGATGGACGTGTTGAGGACTTTACCTTCTCCGTGAACGAAGAGGACGGAGATGCGCGGCTGAATATTATTTCGTTATCGTTACAGGACCAATAAGTCCAGCATGAGGCTCACCACGATAGGGAGAGGGTGTAGTCTGATAGTGGTTGGCAAGTGAACTATAGACAAGCACACTGATAGTGTTCTTACCATTGTGAGCATAGGGTGTAATGTCGAGACGATAGGGCGGATCAATGAGCACCTGTGGTTCGCAGCCGTTCACCGACACCTCGCAGGTGGCATCAACCTCGCCCAAGTCGAGTACCGTCTTTTTGCCGGGGCTGTCCAATAGAACGTCCTTTGTGTAGCGGATACCACCCGAGTAGTATTTCAATGCGCCATAGTCAGACCAGTCGCCTGCCCTCATGAGTCCTTTCTCACAGTCAATCCTGATGGGTTCGGTGACCAATGAAACAGCAGGCTGTCCCTTATCGGGCTTGACACACAGGACATACTCTCCACCTTGAGGCAAGGCTTGTGGAAGCATGATGTCTCTGACCTTTCCGGCAATATTCACATGCAACCGCTTGGCACCTGGTGCTGTGGCAAAGCGCAGTTCCACAGGTCCTCGGTCTTCCGTTGGGGAAATCGATTTCCTCATCGGTTTTGTACGTAATAATCGAAATAGTCGAAGTCGGCAAAGCCGCCATCGGCATAATCATTATAGCAGAAGATACCCACCATTGCACCACGGAAATTGCCTGATGTGAGCTGGTAGGGAGCACCGTAGGGAGTGTATGCCTGGTTGTCGATGCTGTAGCTGAAGGTAGCGAGTCCATCCTTATTGATGAAGACGCGCAAGTAGGCCTCACGATAGTTGAGTTCATGAATATCTATGCAGGCATAGCTCTTGCCACCATTGAAAATGGCGAGACCTGCATGGTCGTCGTTGTTGAGGTTCGAAGCGTCGAGGCGGATGGTGATGATGGTGGAGTCAGAGGGCATTGTGCGCTGATGCAGAGTGCCGGAGGCTCCAAAGAAACCCTTTTGTTTGCCAACAGCTTGATGGGCCTTCAGACGTAACCAACCCGGATGCTCGGTGAGCGAGTAGCTGCCTTCGCGGGGCATGTGGTTCCACGACCAACAGGGATGTAGCGTCGTGGCATTGAAGTCATCGCTGCCCTGTGGTAATTGCGGGTTATAGCCTTGAATAGGCTTGAGCATGCTCAATGGAGTTATTCTCTCCTCTCCCATGGGGGAGGTCGGGAGGGAGCTTCCTATCACAGGCCAACCGTCTTTCCACTCAACGGGCACAAGCCATGGTATGCGCCCTTCGGGATAGTCGCGAGTGAACTGTCCTATCCACCACCAGCGTCCGTCGGGCGTTGTGACATAGCCGCCCTGTCCGGGCAGGCGCATGTAGTCACGACTATGAACGCGCTCGATGCACTTCATTTCATACTTGCCGGGGTTGCCGGGTGTGCCTGGTGTTCCGTCTTCATGCGTACCATAGATATGACGAGAACGGGCGATGTAAGTCCCCTCGCCCTGTCCCTTGTTTGTAAACTCTATGTGTTGCAGATAGTAGTAGCCATCCTTCTTGAAGATGCGGTTGCCTTCGCTGCTGTGGTAGGGTGAGACGCAGGTGCCGCCCTGAGGCCACTGGTAGAGCGTGTTCTGCTGGGCAATATGGGCCGAGTCGGCATCAAGGAGTTGCGTGCCGTCGGGTGACATCTGGAAGAGGTACGAATACCAATACTCACGTCCTGGATGACTCGACATCAGATAGGCTTTGCCATCATCGTCCCACAGCGGACAGGGGTCGCTCCAATGCAACACACGCAGCGGTCTTCCGTTCTTGTCCTTCAACAGCTGTTCCGTCCAGGGTCCGGCAGGGTCGGTGGCTGTGGCCATATAGAAGCCGTCGGTGTAGAGGTTGGCGTAGATGTAGAAACGTCCATTGTGGTAACTGATGGTGGGGGCATAGACACCACCGTTGTAGCGGTTCATACGTCGCCATGTATAATCGTGGCTGACATCGCTCAGATGCTGAAAGGCATGACCGATGGTCTGCCAGTTTACCAAGTCGCGTGAGTGGAGAATGACCAGACCTGGATAGTCCTCGAAAGTGGAAGCTACCATATAATAGTCATCACCCACGCGCAATGGATCGGGGTCGCTGTAGTCGGCTCGCAGAATGGGGTTGCGGAAAGTGCCGTCGCCTTGATCGCCCCACTGTCCGCTGGGGCGTAAAGTGTTGACGGTGCTCGAGGTTGCATCTTGTGCCATGAGAGTTATCTCTGTCACCTCTGCACCAGCTGTGGGTAGCAGACTAACGCTGACGGTATCGGTTCCGTCGCCTCGCAACCAGCATTCGGGTAGGTAGTATTCCTGCTGTGGTCCGTGTTGATAGCAACGACCGAGACAATGACCGTTCACATAGACGAAACCATCGCCCTTGTGCTTTACAAGGAGCCAGAGGGGAGCCTCACCCCCGTCCCCTCTCCGTTTGGAGAGGGGAGTGGTTAGCTTTGCAATGTATGTGGGGAGCGTGGCTTCGCTGAAAGCAAGCTTCATGGGCTGTCCGTCTAACGTGACGTAGGCGGGACCGATGTGCCAATGTTGCTCCACGGCTTGGTTTGTATGGTGGTGCAGACCTCGTGAGTCGTAGATGAACGAGAGTGTCTTCGTGCCTTTGGGTACGGCGAAGCTTACCGTCGTGTCAGTTTCGGCGGCAATGGACAGTGGCTTGTTGTCGGCAAAGGCCAGCACGACATCGGCTTCCGAGCGATTCATCTGATTCTTGCCTACGCGCTCGATGGTGAGCATGCCGCCACGCTTCACCTTCGTACATACCTTATATAATATAGGATAGCGACGATAGTGGCCCAGGTCATCGACAGTTGTGACATCGTCCTTTCCAGATGACGGGATAGCGGTATAATGGGAAGCTTGAGTAACGAGGCTGTGCGACTGAGAGAACGCAAGGGGCTGCACCATCTGATGGGGCCGCGGCTTACCAGTGTGCTCCACTTCATCAGGATACCACACTCCGTTCACATATACCTTACTTCCAAAGGCTTCAAGGTCGAAGTCAAGCGATTGCTGCTGGCCATCGAGCAGGAAGGAGAGTGTGCCTTTATGGGGATTCGTGTGCTCTTCCGTGCGCACGAAGAGATAGCGGGTGCCATCGGGGTGGCGACGCACGGTGAGCTCCACCAGCGAGTCGGTGGTCTGGTATGCCACTTGTTCTATACGGCTACGGGCAATGCGGGTGCCATGCTCTTGGATGAACTTGGCGAGCGATTGGAAACGGTAGTAGCGTTCATTCAGGCTGCCGTCCTCACCGATGGCGGCAGCAAAGTCGTAGGAGGCCGTCTGGTTGCGGGCAGCCCAATCCTCGAAGTTGGTGCCACCCACCAGCATGTAGAAGTTCAGAGCACAGAAACCGCGTTGCAGGGCGTAGAGCGTGATGTTCTGCGTCTGCGCCGGTGTCTGTCCGTCCATATCCCAGCTGAGGGGAGTGCCAAGGTCGCTGCTCCAGCCGCCTTGCAGTTCGCCGCTGATGAGGGGCTTGCCAGGCTGCGACTTCAGTTGCTGGTTGATGAGTCGGCCGAAGCCTTTTCGGATTTGCCAACGGGGATAGCTGTTCACCATGTCGATGACACCGTTCAGCGGTCCGTCCCCCACATTCCGTGCCTGATCGGTCCAGCAGGTGATGAACGGCACCTCGATGCCACAGCTGCGCGAGATGCGCGCCAACTGCTCCAGATAGGCCCGCTTGCACTTGCTGGGAATCCACTTCACGCGGTTGAACTCGTTTTCCAACTGCCAAAGGATGACACCACCCGTTCCTGGCTGACGATGGTGTATCTGATGACGCTCGGTCACGCTTGCCACTGCCTTGTACCAGTGTTCGTTCCAAGCCATGAAGACGGGGTCGTCGCTCTGCAGCCACACCTCGTGTTTGGTCTGTGCAGGACGTTTCCGCATGAGCCACTGGGGGAAACCTCCCCCACTCCACTCGGCACAGATATAGGGTCCTGGGCGCACGATGACGTAGAGCCCGAACTGTTCAGCCAACGTCAAGAAGCGCTCGAACTCGCCCATATCCACCTTCGAGAAATCGTCAACCGAGGAGGGCATCTCGCGCTCGTGCCAGTTCCACGGCACGTATGTCTCCACGCAGTTGAACCCCATCTGCTTGATTTTCTCCATGCGATCGCGCCACAACGCCTCGGGCGTACGGAAATAATGGAATGTTCCGCTGAGCAGGAACACGTCCCCTCCCTCTATCTGCAGACAACGGCTGTCATAGCAAATGCGGTCTGGGTGCAGAAACACACTCCCGTCAACGGCCGGACCTGTCGTCCAGTCGTCCAGGTCCTCGGTCGTTGCAGAGCGGTCGGACATCACCGCGAGGTCGGTGATGTTCTGTGCAGGCAAAATGGCAACCGACAAGGCCCATGCCATCAAGGTAATCATTCTCTTCATATTCTCACGTTTTCAGTCTATTCTTTCTACTGAATACGAATCAAGAGTGCGATTACTTAATAAGCAATGCACAATGCATAATGCACAATGCACAATGCTTAATGCTTCATGCTAATACATTATTTATATATAGGACCGAAGTTCTGACATGCACGATAGTCGGCCCCCTCCTTATCCATGCCGAAGGCGTTCCATGCTGCCGGACGGAAGATGTCGGAATCGACAACGTTGTGCATGCTCACCGGTATGCGGAGAATGCTGCAGAGCGTGAGCATGTCGGCACCGATATGTCCGTAGGCGATGGCACCGTGATTGGCACCCCAGGAGTTCATCACCGAATAGACATCCTTGAAGCAGTCCTTCGTTGCGTCCAGACGGGGCACAAACCATGTGGTAGGCCAAGTGGGGTCGGTACGCTTGTCGAGAATGTCGTGGGTCTTCGGGTCGAGTTCCACCGTCCACCCCTCAGCCAGCTGCAACACGGGTCCGAGACCTGCCACCATGTTCAGGCGCATCATGGTCATCGGCATGCCGCCCTTCGTGACGAAGTGAGAGCTGTAGCCGCCACCACGGAAATAGTCGCGGTCGGCAGGCATCCAACTGGTGGCTTTCAGACAGGCTTCCACATCCTCTAGAGTCAGTTCCCAATGGGGCTTGATGATGGGTCGGCCTTTGGTATCAGTTTGTGCGCCGGTAGCATCGAGCGTTGTGGCACCGCTGTTGATAAGATGGATGAATCCTCCGGCTGCCGCTCCCTCGGGTTTTCTGCCTGCCACACGCTCTACGGCTTCCGGGCT
>JAFSWU010000213.1 GCA_017444365.1 Prevotella sp. | reverse complement strand
TGCCGCCAGATTATCCTAAAACATGGCGGCACCATCACTGTCGATAGTCAGGAAGGCGAAGGCACCACCTTCACCATCAAGTTGTAACACCGTGCTTTTCCGCACACATTTGAGCATATTCGCACACAAGCACAACAATGTGCTATTTGTATCTTGTTGAATACCAGACACTTCTCGTTTTGGCACGATTGTTGATATATATAAAGGTGTAAACATGAACATCAAATTATCAATGAAACAAGCATTTCGCATTATCTCTCGTATGAAGGGCTACACGGCATTGTCGCTGTTGGGTCTCATTATTTCTCTCAGCGGCACAGTTATCATCAGCCGCTATCTCTATCAGGAGTGGACTATCGACCACTTTATGCCTGCGGTCAACCGCACCTTCATCTGCTGCGTTCAGTATGTAGGGGAAAGTGAATGGATGCCGATGGAGACCTCCGACCCTAACCATCAGGATTGCTTCGTCTCGCCCGTCAAGAACCAGAGCGACGTGGAGTGCTGGACGGATGTGCATTTTCGCTCTATGTATGCCGTCACGCCAGATAAGGGTGAGACCTTCTATCCGCTTGCCGTCAGCGTAGACTCCACCTTCACGCAAGTTTTTCCGTATGAAGCAGTGGAAGGAACAGTCGTGCTGCGGGCCAAAGGCCAGTGTATCGTGAGCGAGAAACTGGCAGTGCGGCTCTTCCCTGGCGAGAGTGCCGTGGGCAAGACCATCACCGTGGGCGAAGAAAACGACGTGAATACTATTGTGGGCGTGTTCCGTCAACCCAGAACCAAGTCAAGTTTCCGCTTCGACATTGCCGACTTCGCCGATGAGGACTTCTATGCCCCTCAAAACAGCTGTTGTGTAGGAATCGTTCGTTTGCGCGAGGGGGCTGACGTACGTGACTATAACCAACGGCAGCCCGAACAGCGATTAAGTATGTTCCACGACAAGCCTGTGCGCTATGGTCTACGCCCCTACACGCAGGAATTGCAGAGACTACTGGATAAAAGATATTATGGTGATTATCCTTGCTTAACCTCCCACGCCTCGGCTACCCATCTCTGGATGCTGTTGTTCGTGGCCGTGCTGTTGCTGTTCGTGGGCTTGTTTAACTTCGTGAACCTCTTCGCCGTGATGCGCTCCCACCGTCGTCACGAGTTGCATGTGCGTCGCCTCTTCGGAGCCTCCCGCTGGAACATCTTCTGCCAGCTCTACGCCGAGACCTTCCTACTTGCTGTCCTCACTATGATTGGCGTGTGGACGGTGGTGGAACTGACGGAGCCACTGCTTGCCACCTATTATAATATGGAGGTGTTGCCGCAGTGGAAGTTTGACGTAGGGTTGACGTTAGGAATCGTCTTCGGATTACCTTTCATCTCCGCTATCATCCCCAACCGCTCCAGTCACTACTCCTTTGGAAAAGGACTGGGGTTGGGTCTCCAGTTTTTCATCTCCCTCGCCCTGCTCAACGTCAGCATCTACTTCATGCGCCAGCTGAATGTGATGATGAACAGCGACCCGGGCTTCCGCACCAAAGGATTGCTCCATGCTGTCATCTATCCACCATCCAACCGAGGGTCGTGGTCGATGGAGGAATTCGATGCCATGTTGAAGAAGAAAAGCAGCCAGACGGAGGTCGTGAAGCAGCGGTTGAAAGCCTGCCCTTACATCAAAGGCATTGACGTGGATGAGGATTTCATCAGCGGCAGTTTCCCCATCAAACTTGCCGACGGTAGCAACATTGACGCTCTGTACATCACGGGCGGGGCGGCACGGATGTACGACCTACAGCTGATAGAGGGCGTTTTTCCCGACGACAGTCTGTCGATGGAGGACTACGCCTGCGTAGCCAATGAGGCGGCCATCAAGGCATTGGGCATCAAGAACCGCGAGACCGACCTCGTGCAGTTTGCCGAACGCATTTTCTGGACTGCTGCTAACGAGAAAGACAATCC
>JAFSWU010000212.1 GCA_017444365.1 Prevotella sp. | reverse complement strand
GAATCCAAGGATTGAATAGGGGTTGAGCAGGTTGAGGATGCCGGCTGGGTCAACGTTAAGAGTCTTCTGGATCATGAGGATGAGCGAGAAGATCATGGTGGTGGCACCAACCACGGCAGTACCGATGAGTACGGGCTTAGCAGTTGCCTTGAAGGTGTTGCCGGCTCCGTCGTTGGCCTCGAGGTAGTACTTGGCTTTCTCGAAATCGGGTTTGAAACCGAATTCTGCTTCCACCTCGCGGGTGGTCTTCTCGATGTCGTCCTCGATGAGCGAGAGCTCATATACGCTCTGTGCGTTGTCGGTGACGGGGCCATAGGAGTCAACGGCAATGGTGACGGGACCCATGCCGAGCATACCGAAGGCTACGAGTCCGAATGCGAAGATGCTATAGTAGGTTCCGAAGATTTCGCCGATGCCGAAGGCGATGGAGGCGAAGTAGGCGATGATCATCAGCACGAAGAAGACGATGCCCGTCCAGAAGGCGCCGAAGTTACCTGCAACCAGTCCTGAGAGGATGTTGAGCGAGGCACCGCCCTGCTCGGATGTCCTTACCACCTCGTTGACGTGTATGGAGGTGGGAGAGGTGAACAGTTTGGTGAGCTCGGGGATGAGTGCTGCGCCGAGTGTGCCGCAGGAGATGATGATAGAGAGTGCCAGCCACCAGCCGTGACCCAGGTCGCCCAGGATGAGCCACGAGGCGAGGAAGGTCCCCAGGATACTCATGATAGAGGTGATCCAAACCAGAGTGGTGAGGGGATCCTCGAAGTTGATGTCGTCGGCATCGTTGTATTTGGCCTTCGAGAGCATACCATTGATATAATAGGAGAGCACAGAGGCCAGGATTCCGAGGATACGCATGACAAAGATCCATACCAGCAGGGGCACCTTGTAGTTGTCGGGTACGGCAAGAAGGATGAAGGACACCAATGCCACACCTGTCACACCGTAGGTCTCGAAGCCGTCAGCGGTCGGGCCAATGGAGTCGCCGGCATTGTCGCCAGTACAGTCGGCAATGACACCAGGGTTGCGGGGGTCGTCCTCACCAATCTTGAAGACCACTTTCATCAGGTCGCTGCCGATGTCGGCAATCTTGGTGAAGATACCGCCGGCGATGCGGAGGGCAGAGGCACCGAGGCTCTCACCGATGGCGAAGCCGATGAAGCAGCTTCCTGCCAGGTTCTCGGGCATGAAGAGCAGAATGGCGAGCATGAGCACCAGCTCGATGCAGATGAGCACGATGCCAATGCTCATACCGGCGCGAAGCGGAATGTTAAGCAGGTCGAGCGGGCGGCGGCGCAGGGAAGCAAAGGCCATGCGGGCGTTGGCCAGGGTGTTCATGCGGACACCGAACCAGGCAACGGAGTAGGAGCCGAGAATACCGATGACCGTCCAAATGAGAATGAGGATGACGGCATCGATGCCCATGTTGTTCAGCAGACCAAAGTAGAGCGCGATGGCTGCGCCGATAAAGACAAAGAGCAGTCCGAGGAACTTGCCCTGTTGCTTCAGATAGGTGGAGCAAGTCTTGAAGATGACGTTTCCGATTTCAAGCATCGAGGCGTGGGCCTTGAGCTTACGTACTTGGTTGAACTGCCAGAAGCCGAAGAGGAGACCCAGGATGACAACGGCAAATCCCCAGTAGAGGATGGATGCCTCGGGTGTTGATGCGAAACCTTGTGGAATCTCAAGATCGGCTTCACTCGCAAATGCAAGAATAGGTGCTGCAAATGCAAGGAGAGTAATTGCAAATTTCTTCATGTTGTATTAATTTAAGTTTTTAGATATACTCTTTAAAATAGGTTTATTAGGTTCGTGGCTGCAAACTTACAAAAAAAAAAGTATTTACCGCCAGTCTTTGCAAAAAAAGTTAATATTCTTTCTTTTTTTTCTCTTTTTACCCGCTTTTGTCGTCCCCGTCTGACGATGATGATGCGCTTAAATAGTAAACAAATGATGCGAATTGGTTTCAAAATGAGCGTTATGTTGCTTGATGATTGACTATTTGCAAAAAAGAGTTGCAATAATGTTTGCATTTTAATATTTTATTTGTACCTTTGCAGCTTAGAAGCAAGAGGTGTGCATAGTTCATAGTGCATAGTTCATAGTTCATAGTTCATAAGTCTTATATTATATATAAATAGGTGTAATAAGAATCGAAATGAGTAAACTGATTAAGCCAAAGGATTACAAGGCGCTGCTTGACCTGCGGCAGACCGAGCAAGGTATTAAGCTGATCAAGGAGTTCTTCCAGCTGAATCTTTCTACAGAGTTGCGTTTGCGAAGAGTGACCGCTCCGCTGTTTGTCTTGAAAGGACTTGGAATCAACGACGACCTGAACGGCGTGGAGCGTCCGGTCACATTCCCTATCAAAGACTTGGGGGATGCCCGTGCGGAAGTGGTGCATTCGCTTGCCAAATGGAAGCGGTTGACGCTGGCTGAGTATCATGTGGAGAACGGCTACGGCGTCTATACCGATATGAATGCCATCCGTGCCGACGAGGAGTTGGATAACCTCCATTCGCTCTATGTCGATCAGTGGGACTGGGAGGCGGTGATCAGCCGTGAGCAGCGCACGCTGTCGTTCCTGAAGAGTGTCGTGGAGCGTATCTATGCCGCCATTCTGCGCACGGAGTATCTGGTTTGTGAGACCTATCCGCAAATCAAGCCCTTCCTGCCGGAGAAGATTCATTTCATCCATAGCGAGGACCTGCTGCAGATGTATCCCGACAAGTCGCCGAAGGAGCGCGAGGATGCCATTTGCGAGAAATACGGAGCTGTATTCATCATTGGAATAGGCGGTAAGCTGTCCAATGGGGAGAAGCACGACGGACGTGCTCCCGACTACGACGACTGGTCAACGATGGCAGAAAACGGCAAGCCCGGCCTCAATGGTGACATCCTGATCTGGTATCCGATTCTGGGCCGTTCATTCGAACTGTCATCCATGGGAATCCGCGTAGATAAGGAGAGTCTGCTTAAACAGCTCGCCTTGGAAAACAAGGAAGACCGCAAGACACTTTATTTCCACGAGCGGTTGTTGAGTGACCAGTTGCCGTTGAGCATCGGTGGCGGTATCGGACAGAGCCGTCTGTGCATGGTGTTGCTTCATAAAGGACATGTTGGCGAGATACAGGCCAGCATCTGGCCGGAAGACATGCGAAAGGAATGTGAAAAGTTGGGAATGCCGTTGATATAATGCTTAATGCATAATGCTTAATGCATAATGGTCAATGATCAATGGTCAATGGATTAATACCATTGTACCGCGTTTGTATAGCCGCTGCGCTTATCGTACTTCAATGCGTCGGTAAGCGTGGCGGCATTGCATCTGAAGGAGAAGTTGTAGCTGGTGTAGGGTGCCAGCACAACGGAGCACGACATGTTGAAGCAGTGTAGGTCGCGCTGCAGCGAGGCCGTTGACATGGAGAAGTCGTGCGCCTCGAAGTCGTATCCACTGGAGAAGCTGATGTTCCACCCGTCTGACAGGCGGACGTTGCCGCTGAAGTTCAAGGTCTGCGTATATTTATAGGGATAGCGCATGCGGCGGGTGTTGAACTTGCCGGCGGTGTTCTCGCGCATGGTGATGCCATAGCCGATGGTGAGCGACCAGGGCATGGAGAACTTCATGTAGCCGTCTTCGTCGGTTTGGGCTTTTCCGCCTCCTCTTTTCTTTCGGGCCCCTTGTTGTCCCTTCACCATCACATCGTCAACGTTGCTCTCGATGTTGGTGTCGATTCCTTCATCCTCGTCGTCATCATCGTCTTTCTCATCGTATGACTTGCCTCCGAACCATTTCTTGAATTTATCGGGGTTCAGGGTGACCGAGAAGTTCTGCGACATACCCTGGAATCGTCCAAAGCGTCCGTAGCCATACTCCGTGTGGTTGCCGATATAGGGGTGGCCGTTCTCGTCGAGCTCGTAGGCATAGGTGGCAAAGACCGCCCTCATGTTGAAGGTATAGCTCTTCCACCACTTCAGTCGGATGTCCATGACCAGGTCGCTCAGCGGGTGATACTTGGTGGCCATGTTGTATGACATGTTCAGTCCGAAGTTGTCGATGATGCTCAGTTTTCGTATTCCCGTGGTGTCCTTGTCAGACTTCACCTTCATCTCCACATTGTTTTGCAGGCTCATGGAGATGGAACCGGTCTTGCCTTTGCCAGGCGGTGAGAAGAGAGCTCCGGCATAGGGGGAATATTCCACCAACGACACGTTGCCCTCAGCATCGGTCTTCTGATAGGTGGCGTAGTAGCCATAGCGCGATGTGCCGAAGTCTGGCGCATAGCTGAAGCTCACTTCCGGCGTGAAGACGTGGCGGACGGCCTCAATCTTGTCGCCGAAGAGCTTGCGGTTGGGGATGTACATACCATAGAGCTTGGTGCTCGCCCTCAGGCTGAAGTTCCAGTTATAGATATTGTGGAAACCGTAGGTGGTGTCGTTCACCTCCTTTTGGTTCTCCTGGTCCCACGACTTCATCACCTTTCTTGAAATCATGCGGTCGGTGAAGTTGAACGATGGCGACAGGTTCAGGTAGTTGAAGACCGTGAAGCTTCCGCTGATGGGAATCTGGTGTTGCATACCGTTGCGCCATTCCTTGATGAGGTTGGCCTTCATCAGATGGTCTTCCTTGGTGTTAATGGAGTTCGACAAACGGCCGGTATAGCTCATCGAGATTTTCTCGTACCATCGTTCCTTGCCAACCATCTTCTTCCGTTTGAAGGGATAGAAGCGGCTGATGTTGATGTTCAGGTCGGGCATGGTCACGGCAACGGTAGAGTCGCGCATGTTCTGTGCGATGTTGGCGGTGCTGCTCAGTGTCATGCCGATGCTTGAGAAGGTGGTACTCCAGCTCACGGATGATGTACGTGTCGATTGCGTCATCGTCTGCGGGTTGTACATGCTGTTCAGGCTGTTGCGCTCATAGCTTGTCGATGCATAGTTGACGCTTGCCGAGAGCGAGTTGTAGGGGTTGGCCTTGGAGTCTTGGCGGTGGCTCCACTGCAGCTTGAAGCTCTCCTGTCGTATGTAGTCGGGCATGCCCTTGTCGCCCGTCCGGGTGTCTTGGAAGCTGAAGTAGAATGAGCCGTTGTACCTGTAGCGGCGGCGGTAGTTGGTGGCGGCGGAGAGACCCCACGACCCTTTGGTATAGACCTCTGCCAGCAGCTTCAAGTCCCATTTGTCGCTGACGGCGAAGTAGTAGCCGATGTCCTTCAGATAGAAGCCGCGGTCGCTCTCATCGCCGTAGGTGGGCATGATGACACCGCTGGAGTAGCTCTTGGTGAAGGGGAAGAAGCCATAGGGTACGGCCAGCGGCAGGGGCACGTCGGCCACGACCAAGTAGGCTGGTCCGAATACCACTTCCTTGCCTGGGCGCACCTTAGCTCGTGACAGCGCGATGTAGAAGTCGGGGTGCTCAGCGTCGCAGGTAGTATAGCGGCCGTGGCGCATGTAAATCTCTCCGTTGGCATTGCGCTTGGAGAGCTCGCTTTTCATAAAGCCGTCCTGCTGGGCGGTATAGACATGGCTGATCAGTCCTCGCTTGCTCTTGAAGTTAAAGGCCATCGTGTCGCTCTCGTACGAGTCGGACCCCATCGTGAAGACGGGCGTTCCGTTGAGCACGCCCAAGGTGTCCTCTTCGCCCGTGGCATGCACCATGCTGCTGTCGAGCGACATGTATATCTTCTCGCTCTTCAGGTCCATGTTCTCGTATTTCACGTTGGCATCGCCAAACAGATAGGCCGTGTTCGAGCCAGCCACATACACGATGGAGTCCTCGGCCGTGTAGTTCACGGGCGAGTCGATGCCTTTCTCTTTCTCGTTGTTCAGGGAATCTTGGTAGAGAGAGTCGTCAATGGGGCGGTTGTGGTGGTAGATTGCTAACTGTAGCGAGTCGAGCTTGAGCGTATCGACGATGGCGCGTCCCAAGGAGTCGCGCACGATGTTGCCCAGCGAGTCAACGAGCAGTGTGGAGTCGGTAACAGCTGTGGTATCTTGAGACAACACCCTCTTCTTCTTGCTTTTCAGCAAGGGCATATTGCTGTTCGCCATCACGAAGATGAAGGCGAACAACAAGATGAATATGAGCGTTTTTCTTCTCATTCAGTGTGCAAAGGTACGAAAAAACGAGTGAAGTGCAAAAGGAAAGCTTGCTTTTCTTTTATTGATCTGGGTTTTCCACGTAACCTTGGTACTCGGGAACGAGGCCTTCCATGATGGCTTGATAGCTCCGCTCTTCTGCATTCTGTACATTCTCCTTTCCTTGCCCGACGGGTGGAATAGGGGCATGGATGGTCAGCCGGAGCGGATGCCAAGAGGCAAAGTGCATGTCTTTTGTGCGTGGCATGACGTTGAATGAGCCGTTGATGGTCATGGGCACGACAGGCAATTGTAGTTCGTCGGCGAGCATGAAAGCTCCGCGGCGGAAGAGTCCCATGTGGCCGGTGAACGTGCGGGCTCCCTCGGGGAACACGACGAGCGACATGCCTTCGCGCAAGGTCTCTCTTGCGCGTTCGTAGGTCTCCTTCACTTTGCTGGCGCCTCGCTTGTCAACAAAGATGTGGTGGGCGGCGGCGCAAGCGGTGCCGATGAGTGGCATGCTGCGCAGCTGGTGCTTCATCATCCACTTGAAATTGCGTCCAAGGTATCCGTAGATGAGGAAGATGTCGAAGGCTCCCTGGTGGTTGGCCACGAAGACATACGACTGTCCGGGCTTCAGGTTCTCGCGACCTTCCACCTTGACGGGCAGAAACAAGATGCGGATGATGACCTTGCCCCACAGACGTGCCGGCCAGTAGCCCCAGAAGTGTCCGTTGCCCAGGGTGCAGCCGATGGTAACGGTTGTGGCGGTCAGAATGGATGCCAACAAAATCACGGGTGCTGCAACGAATATTTGCCAAATGCGGTAGATATAATTCATAATGCTTAATTCTTTATTCCTTATTCCTTCCTCCTT
>JAFSWU010000211.1 GCA_017444365.1 Prevotella sp. | reverse complement strand
GGCAAGGACAACATCGTGTTCCACTGCATCATCTTCCCCGTGATGATGAAGGCACACGGCGGCTACATCATGCCCGACAACGTGCCCGCCAACGAGTTCCTGAACTTAGAGAACGACAAGATCTCCACCTCGCGCAACTGGGCCGTCTGGTTGCATGAATACCTGGAAGACATGCCCGGCAAGCAGGACGTGCTGCGCTACGTGCTCACCGCCAATGCGCCGGAGACCAAGGACAACAACTTCACCTGGAAAGACTTCCAGGAGCGCAACAACTCCGAACTCGTGGCCATCTATGGCAACTTCGTCAACCGTGCCCTCCAGCTCACCAAGAAATACTGGCAGGGTGTGGTGCCCTCATGCGGAGAACTGCAGGACGTTGATCGCCGTGCCATCGACGAGTTCAAGGACGTGAAGCAGAAAGTAGAGAACCTTCTCGAACAGTACAAGTTCCGTGAGGCACAGTTCGAGGCGATGAACCTCGCACGCATCGGCAACCGCTACATCACAGAGTGCGAACCGTGGAAGGTTTGGAAGACCGACCCGAAGCGCGTGGAGACCATCCTCTACATCTCTTTGCAGCTCACCGCCAACCTTGCCATCGCTTTCGAACCGTTCCTGCCCTTCTCGTCCAAGAAGCTCCGCCAGATGCTCAACATCGACAGCTTCGAATGGGATCAGCTGGGACAGACCGACATCCTGAAGGCCGGACACCAACTGGCAGAGCCCGAACTGCTCTTCGAGAAGATTGAAGACGAGACCATCCAGAAACAGCTCGACAAGCTGGAGGCAACGAAACGTGCCAACGAAGCTGCCGCCTACAAGGCACAGCCCATCAAGGAGAACATCGACTTCAGCGAATGGGAGAAACTCGACATCCGCGTCGGTCATATCAAGAACTGCGAGAAGGTGAAGAAGGCCAAGAAACTGCTCAAGTTCACCCTCGATGACGGTAGCGGACAAGACCGCACCATCGTCAGCGGCATCGCAGCCTTCTACGAGCCTGAAGACTTAATAGGCAAGGACGTGCTCTTCATTGCCAACCTTGCACCACGCCAACTCATGGGCATCGAGAGCCAGGGAATGATTCTCTCGGCCGAGAACTTCGACGGCTCACTCAGCGTGACCACAACATTAAAAGAGGTGAAGCCGGGCTCGCAAGTCTGTTAACACCTTTCAGCCTACGTCACGATGAAGACTATTGGGTTTGATGCCAAGCGCATCGTCAGAAATGGCACAGGACTGGGCAGCTACTCGCGCACGCTGGTCAACTCGTTGTCGGCACTGCCTGCCGACCTGCAACTGCGGTTGTACACACCCGACATGGGGCGCGACGACCTGCGACAGCAGATTGAGATGCGCCCGGGAGTAGAATTCGTATATCCTGCCAACATTCCCTTACAGAGTAAAGGACTCATAGCCCGTGTGCGCCGCGACTGGTGGCGCACACGTGGCATTGTGAAAGACCTGCAACGCGACGGCATCAGCATCTATCACGGACTATCCGGCGAGCTGCCCGTTGGCTTGAAACAGGCAGACATCAAGGGCATTGTCACCATCCACGACCTCATCTTCCTGCGCCATCCCGAATACTATCATCCCTGGGACGTGGCCATCTACCGGCATAAGTTCCATGCCACACTGCGCGAAGCCGCCCGGGTGGTTGCCATCAGCGAATGCACCAAACGCGACATCCTGGCGTTTGGCGACTTCCCCGCTGACCACATCGACCTCATCTACCAAAGCTGTGGCACAAGCTTCAAGGACGTTTGCTCGGAAGAGAAGAAACTGGAGGTGAAGAAACACTACAACCTGCCACAACGCTACATCCTGAATGTGGGAACCATCGAGGAGCGCAAGAACGCATTCCTGGCCGTGAAAGCCCTGCGACACCTGCCACAAGACGTGGCGCTGGTCATCGTAGGACGCACCACGCCCTATTCGGAGAAAGTCATCAAACCCTATATTCGGAAAAACAAACTGGAGGGAAGGGTCATCCTCCTGCACGGCATTCCCAACGATGACCTGCCTGCCATCTACCAACTGGCGGAATGCTTTGTCTATCCCTCCCGCTACGAAGGTTTCGGCATCCCCATCATCGAAGCCGTGCAGAGCCAACTGCCTGTCGTGGCAGCAACAGGATCATGCTTGGAAGAAGCCGGAGGCCCCGACAACCTCTATGTGTCGCCCGATGACGAAGCGGGTATGGCAACCGCCATCCTCCGCTCCATGAAGGGAACAGAGGGGCGGCAACAGCGCATCGACAGAAGCATCCGATACGTGCAACGCTTCGAGAACAGCAACGTGGCACAACAGATGCTCGACCTCTATAACCATTTGTAATCATACGACAACCTAAACATGCTTATCAAGACCTACTGTGCGGCCGTCAACGGACTTGAAGTAACCACTGTCACCATCGAAGTAAACCTCAACATCGGTGTGATGTACCACTTTACGGGACTTGGCGACATGGCCGTGAAAGAAGGACGTACCCGCATCGCATCAGCACTACAACAAATTGGATTCAAATTCCCACACGGAGACATCACGGTGAACATGGCACCTGCCGATCTCCGCAAGGAAGGGTCATCATTCGACTTGCCGTTGGCCATCGCATTGCTGGCTGCCAACGAAAGCCTCGAGTGTGAAGAACTGGGACGATACATGTTCGTCGGTGAACTTGGTCTCGACGGCAGATTGTTACCGATTCGGGGCGCACTTCCTATTGCCATCAAAGCCCGCGCCGAGCACTTCAAAGGACTCATCGTTCCGGCACAGAACGTGCGTGAAGCGGCCGTTGTGAACAATCTGGACGTCTATGGCATGGAAAACCTGTTGGATGTCATCAACTTCCTCTCAGGACGACAGCAATATGAACCCACTCGCATTGACACCCGACGGGAGTTCTACGAGCAGCAGAGCCGCTATGAGCTGGACTTCGCAGAGGTTCGCGGACAGGAGAGCGTGAAGCGTGCCTTGGAAGTTGCCGCTGCCGGTGGACATAACATCGCGATGATTGGCCCCCCAGGATCTGGTAAGTCCATGATGGCCAAAAGGCTGCCCAGCATTCTGCCCCCGCTCTCATTAGCAGAAAGCTTAGAGACCACGCAGATTCATAGCGTAGCCGGCAAACTGGGCCGCGACATCTCACTCATCTCACAACGTCCCTTCCGTGCTCCTCATCATACCATCTCACAGGTCGCACTCGTCGGAGGCGGAGCCAATCCGCAGCCAGGAGAAATTTCGTTGGCCCACAATGGCGTGCTCTTCTGTGACGAGCTGCCGGAATTCAACAAACAGACGCTGGAAGTGTTGCGCCAGCCGTTGGAAGACCGCAAGATTACCATTGCCCGTGCCAAGTACAGCATCGAGTACCCCGCCTCGTTCATGTTCGTCGCCTCCATGAATCCCTGTCCCTGCGGCTACTATGGCGACCCCACCCACCACTGCGTCTGTACACCAGGCCAGATACAACGTTACATGAACAAAATCAGTGGACCATTGCTCGACCGCATCGACATTCACTGCGAGATACAAGCCGTGCCGTTTGCCCAACTCTCACAGATGCAGCCGGGCGAACCGTCGGAAAAGATCCGCGAGCGGGTCATTGCCGCCCGAAAAATTCAGGAGGATCGTTTCAAACCCTTCAAGGGAGTTCACTGCAACGCCATGATGACGGAGAAGATGCTCCACCAGTTTGCCGAGCCCGATGCCGCTTCCTTGGATATGCTCCGCATGGCTATGGAGCGTCTGAAGCTCTCAGCCCGTGCCTACAGCCGCATTCTGAAAGTTGCCCGCACCATTGCCGACCTCGAAGGAAGCGAGAAAGTTCAGTCCATGCATATCGCCGAAGCCATCGGCTATCGCAACCTGGACCGCGGCGACTGGGCAGAGCGAGGAATATAGGATAGTCGTTGCCGTCAATAGGCACTTTCGTGTACACCTTTGACGGCACGGCCGCTGGGGTCGTTCATGCCTTTGAAGGCGGCATCCCATTCGAGGGCGATGGCGGTACTGCAGGCAACAGAGGCTTCAGATGGGACAGAACGAGCGGCAGAATCGCTGGGGAAATGCTCGGCGAAGATACTGCGGTAGTAGTATTCCTCTTTGTTCTTTGGCGGGTTGATGGGGAAACGTTCGGCAGCATGGGCCATCTGTTCGTCGCTGACAGCCTCTGAGGTTATCTGTTTCAGGGTGTCAATCCACGAATAGCCAACGCCATCGCTAAACTGCTCTTTCTGTCGCCAGGCGACTTCAGCAGGTAGCATGTCGGCAAAGGCTTCGCGGACAATCTTCT
>JAFSWU010000210.1 GCA_017444365.1 Prevotella sp. | reverse complement strand
TTACAGTTTTACCACTTAAAGGTATACACCATCTACCCTTTAATACGATTACTTGCTTTTCTCTATCCTCAATAGTTCGTTGATATCGACTTCGAGGAGTTCTGCAATCTTGACGAATGTCTCCATAGGTGGCTGGCTGGAATTGGTACACCACTTACTCACGGTAGTAGGTGCACATTCCAACTGCTCGGATAACCACTTGTTTGTTCTCTTCTTATCTGCGAGAACCACTTTGATTCTATTTTCCATTCTTATTCAGATGAGTAGTACCTTATTATATTATATGCGTACAAAATTAGTTGTTTTTTTTTGTAAAATAACGAAAGATTATCAATTTTTCCATCTAATACAAGCAATTTAATATCTTTTTCTTCACTTTTATTCTCTACAACAAACAATTTGGTATGTTGTTTTACAAACTCTTTCTCATAGTCCTTCAATAGGGGACGATAACAGGTGTACATTAAAAAAGCGTCAATATTGACAGATATTTAATGTAGAGTAATGTCTGTACTTCTGCCACTCCTGTCACTCCTGAACTCCCGCAACTTGCGAAAGTTGAGTAAGCTACACTTAGTTTTTAAAAATAAAGAATAATCTGTCATCTGTCACCCTACAGCCCTGAAACATCGATGTACAAAGGGTTTGAGGCGGGTGACAGATGGGTGACAGAGTGAGACAATTTTTGTTAAAATGAGCTATTGGTCCGAATTTATTTGATTTCCATTCGGTCGATGTCGGGCATCCAGGCAGCAGGGTTGTAGAGTCTTACGATGTTTCGGCCTTTTTTGAGGTTGACCTCAATCTTTGCGGTCAACGGCGTTTCCCAGTTGTCGCCACCTACGGTTAGCGTGCCGACGTGTTGTCCGTTCACGTCCACTTCCATGCTCCGTTCTTCACCGCTGAAGCAGGTGATAATCAGTTGGCGCTTACCGGCTTTGTCGATGTCAACCTGTTGCCACTGCAGGTCGTTGTCGGCACGCATGCCGAGGAATCCAGTCTTGTAGCCTCCGCTGGCATGTGGGGCGGCTACATACACAGCCGACCGCTCCGCCTGGTTGTTGCGCAATTCCTGATAGGCCGAGAGCCATGCCGTCTCAGCTTCGTAGATGGTGCGCTCCAGACGCTTCTTTCCTTTGGCGCGGAAAATCTTGGTGCCGTGGGCTGGGATGTTAAGGCTGACGGGAGAAGGGGTAGAGGTGAAGTCCGTCTGTTGTATGCAGTCATACAGTTGTACGGGACCCCCGAGATCGACGTTCTTGAAGTCCAGCCGTACGGTCTGCTCCTCGTCGCTGGGATTATAGACGGCGATGGCGCGCTCTTTGCCGTGCAGTTGTTTAATGTCCTTCACCAGGATGAAGCACTCTCCCTGTTTCTCCGCCACGTATGCTTGCAGGTGCAGCGGGTCTTGGTTCAGCGCGATGAGATCGCTGTTGCAGAGCAGTTTCAGCGACTGGGTCCTGATGTTGGCCATGTCGCAGCCGATGAGCAGGGGTGATGCCATGATGCACCACATGCCAAAATGAGTCTCGTCCTCTATCTGCGACATCGAGCGTCCCACCTCCAGCATGTCCATGTCGTTGTAGTGTCCGTCGTGGCAGTAGGCTGCGAGGTATAGATTCTCGGCAAGGATGCTCTTGACGCTCTTCCATGCATCGTAGATGTCGCCCGTGGTGCGCCACGAGTCGCTCACGTCTGCCACCCAGTTGCCCGGGTATGCCCATCGGCAGATGTTGAACACCACGTCTTTCTTGCCGAAGTTCTTGATGGCATTGGATATTTTCGTGTATTGCTCCCGCTCGTCCAGGTTCATGTGCATGCCGCCACAGTAATCGACTTTGATGAAGTCGAAGTCCCAGTCTCCGAAGTACAGTTGGCAGTCTTCTGCTTCGTGTCCTGCCAGTCCGACCTCGAGTCCCCAAGCGTGTTTGCCAGCAGAGCCGCAGGTGTTGTCGCCAGCATCGCTGTAGATGCCCGCTTTCAGTCCGAGGCTGTGGATGTAGTCCACGAGCGGTCGCATGCCGTTGGGAAACAGCTTGGTGTTCAGTCGCAGGTGTCCGTCGGCCCCACGTCCGTCCCAGTAGCCGTCGTCGATGTTCACGTACTTGTAGCCTGCTGCCTGCAGTCCGCTTTGGTGCATGGCATCAGCCTGTCCTTTGATCAGTTCCTCGTTGATGTTGAGTGCAAACGTGTTCCATGAGCTCCATCCCATGGTGGGTGTGCGCTGGGCGTTGGAAGCAAAGGGAAGTGTCAGTAGTAAGAAAAGAAATGTAATTCTGGCTTTCATATTCGTTTTGATTTTTCTGTTAAACCTGTTTGACGACAAAGGTAAATAATAATCTTCTACCCTCCAAGAAAATACTCATGAAGTATGTTTTTCTCGATGTATTTTCATAAGTTTTAAGAAAAACGCTTGTGGAAATGAAAGATTATCCGTATCTTTGTAGCGGTGTATGCACTTGCGTGTGTAATCCCCTACTAACTAAATTCGTAAAAAACCAAAACAATTTTGATATGAAACAGAAGTATTTATTTCTCCTGATGAGTCTGCTATTCTTGCTAAGCGGAGTGCAGACCTCTCAAGCAACAATCACGACGGGCTACTATCGTGTTGTGAGCTACAATGGAAAGTATCTCACTGAGAACACCAGTAGCCATTCTCTCATCTGTTCCGACCTGATGACGAACAACTACTCTCAGGTGTGGTATCTGTCGGTTGATGGCACGAATGTAACGTTCAAGAATGCCCTGACAGACAGGTATGTTAAGGGACAGCTCAACGTGTCTTATCAATATGAGACTGAGACTTCCATTACTGCGTTCACTTGGGAGGAGAACGATAACGTTTATACATTTAAGTATGACCCTTATAGTTGGTACTCAGGTGGTCTGCATTGTGATCAATATTTGAAAGTTGTTCAATATGACATTGCAGAGGCAAAGTCCAAGTGGACTTTAGAGTCTGCGACGGTTGACGAGGCTGCTTTGACCACTCAGAAGAACTCGACGAGCGAGGCTTCCACGGCCGATCTGCTCAAGGTGTTCACCTCAACCGATTGTACGGAGCTCAAGAGCGGGTACAGCGAGAGTGACCTTGCCGCCCTCCCAACTACGGTGCAGGCTCTTGCCACCAAGATCAATAACAACTCGTGGGCAACCTACGCTGGTTGGACTAAGACGGAGAAATCTTTCCGCATAGCTGACTATAAGGCATACAGCAGTCACACCCGCTGGGCCAATATCCTGAACTTCGACTACAGTTTCGGTCGCCTGACCAATCCTACGGGAATCTATGTAGATGCTGGTGACTACATTCAGGTTTATGTAGGCACAATCCCCAGCGGAGAAACCGTGAAGCTTGAAGTGGCTGGCGCAGGGCAGGGCAGTGGCTTTGTTTACACGCTTCATGAGGGTATGAACTCGCTGCTGATGGCTGCTTCCGGCAACTGCTTCGTCAATTACGAAGTAGATAACACCACCAATGGTGGTACACCTTACAAGGCTATTTCCACCTATGCCGATGTCACCGTCCACATCGAGGGCGGTACCGTGCAGGGCTATCTCGACCTTACCAAGGGCGACACGAATTTTGACTGGGCTGCCATGAAAGCTTATCTGCTTAGCAAGCCTGCGGTATGTCTGAAGAGCAAGACCCACGTGTTTAATATTCATAGGGACAGGCTCGTGACAACTATCGGTTCTGACGGCAAAGTTGTAGAGATGATGACAGCGTGGCAGCAGGTGGCAGAGTTGGAAGACCGCTTGATTGGCCGTGAGGATTTTGACGACTATTGCAACAACACGTTCAGCGTTACCACGATGGACGGCAGCGGCAATCCCCATGCAACATCTTACGGAACCTATTATCATGAGGGTGGCGACGGTGTCTTAAATGTCGATCAGCTCATGCAATATATGGGTGGCTTGTGGACCATTGCTCACGAACAGGGTCACAACCGTCAGAAGCTCATCAAGATGGCCGGTACCACGGAGATTTCCAACAACATGTTCTCCAATGCGGTACTCGATTGGCAGGGACGTTTCACCTCTCGCGTGAACAATATTCAGAACTCCTACAGCCGTTGGCAGCAAGGCATGTCGTGGCCCGAGCGTCTCGCCGACAATGGTACATGGGAGTGCCTGCACCTTTACACCCAGCTTTATCAGTATTTCCATCAGGCTGGGTTCAACACCAACTTCTATCCCAACCTCTTCCGTGCCTTGCGCACCGACCCGATGGTCATTCATGGTGGCGACCAGTTCACGCTTGCCACAGAGGACTATCTGAAGTTCTATAAGAAGTGCTGTGATGTCGCTGAGCTCGACCTCACAGAGTTCTTCGAGGTCTATGGCTTCTTCACGCTGCCGCCAGCACAGGAGTCAAAGACACTGGGCGACATCACCACAACCTCCTATTACACCGTTCCCGACTACACCACATCTTATATGTACGTGACGCAGGAGATGATCAACGAGGTCAAGGCATACGTGGCAGCGAAGAAGTATCCCAAGTGCAACCTCATCTTTATCGAAGACCGCGTCACAGCTCCCCTTGCCACCTACGAAGGACATACCGACGGTGAGAAGCGCCAGCTTGGACAGCAGGACAACGTGACGGCATTCGGCCAGGTAGGTGAGACCGGCCAGTACACGACCTTCGGTGACGAGTGCTCCGCCTATACCTATCAGGTGGGTGATGATTACGTTACCATGACGGGCACAGGTGCCGTGGGCTTCAAGGTCTATGACAGCACAGGCAAGCTCCGTGGCGTGTATAACACCAACACGTTCACCCTTCCCGACGGCATCGGCACCGGCTATACCATCAAGGCAGCTGCCGGCAATGGCACCGATGTAGAGGCTACCCTCGACACCAATGAGACTTGGTATTACATCCAGATGCAGACCGGTGGTGCTGTGCTCACCTCTATGGGTGAAGATGCAAAGCTGCTCACGGCCGAGGCACAGAAGAGTCTGAAGGATGCACAGCTCTGGAAGAAGGTCGCCATGGGTGATAATCTCTACCAGCTGGTAAGCCGTGGCGGTCAGACCATGTACTATGACACCTCTTCCAGTAGGTTCAAAACAACGGCTACGCCAACCCGCGGTTATGCCTTCCATATCGATGAGACCACCAATGGCAACTATCCCGGTTGCTACGAGATTGGTATTGAAGACATAGGCTATCTCAATCAGTGGGGAGGAGCCGGAACTGACAAGGAGCTCGGATGCTATAACAAGGGCGACATCAACAATCCCCTGCAGTTCGTTCTTGAGAACGAGATGATGTTCATGGATGTGAAGCCCACGGCAGTTGAAGAAGTGACACTGGCCGGCACGACCTCATGGACACCTACGAACAAGCACACCCTTTGGTACACCCAGCCTGCTACGGTATGGATGACCAGCACGCTGCCCATCGGTAACGGACAGTTCGGTGGTTGCATCATGGGTGGTGTGAAGCGCGACGAGGTGCAGTTCAACGACAAGACCCTCTGGTGGGGACACCTCGGCGATCCCGTTAGCAATGGCACCTTTGGCTGTTACCAGAACTTTGGTAACCTCTATATCACTTCTACCGATGCAGAGCTGACCGAGGCCACCAACTACCGTCGCTGGCTCGACATCGACGAGGCTCGCGCCGGCGTTGCCTATACCGCCAACGGTGTTGACTACAACCGTGAGTACATCTGCTCTAATCCCGACAAGGTGATTGCCATCCGCTACACCGCATCGGAGAATGGCAAGATCAACGAGAACCTGATTCTCTTCAACCAGAATGGCAGTGAGCCCACCTATACCGTTACTGACGGTGTGGGTCAGGCCATCTTCAGTGGAACCGTGAAGCGCACGGGCACCACCAACGACGAGTCCTACTACTGCCAGATGAAGGTGGTTGCTACAGGCGGTACCGTGACAGCTAATGGAAACTGCATCAACGTGACAGGAGCTGACGAGATGGTGATCTATCTCTTCGGTGGAACTAACTTCGATCCCAGCAACGATGACTATATCTATGATGCATCCCTGCTGCCGGCTAACGTACAGGGACCTGTGGCTGCCGCTGTCACGAAGGGCTATGACGCCATCCTCACCGACCATGTGGCTGACTATAAGTCGCTCTACGACCGTTGTAAGCTGAACATCACTTCTGCTTCCAACAACGTTCCCACCCCGACGCTTATCAGTAACTTCGCCGCCAATGATGCCAACAACCTCCTGTTGGAGGAGATGTACTTCAGCTATGGCCGCTACCTGATGATTGGCAGTAGCCGCGGTGTCGATCTGCCCAGCAACCTGCAGGGTATCTGGAACGACAACAACTCGCCGGCATGGCATTCAGACATCCACGCGAACATCAACGTGCAGATGAACTACTGGCCCGCCGAGGTGACGAACCTCAGCGAGTTGCACATGCCGTTTCTGAACTACATCAAGCGTGAGGCTTGCGACCGTCCGCAGTGGCGCAGAAATGCTATCAACTATGCCGGACAGACCAAGGGATGGACATTGACCACCGAGAACAACATCTATGGTTCGGGCTCCAACTGGATGCAGAACTATACCATCGCCAACGCCTGGTACTGCATGCACCTGTGGCAGCACTACCGCTATACGCTCGACACCGACTACCTGCGCGATGTTGCCCTGCCCGCTATGCGCTCTTGCTGCGAATACTGGATGGAGCGATTGGTTCTTGCCGACGACGGTACCTACGAGTGCCCCAACGAGTACTCGCCCGAGCATGGTCCCGGTTCAGAGAATGCCACCGCGCACTCTCAGCAGCTTGTTTGGGATCTGTTCAATAACACCCTGCAGGCTTACGATGTCCTGAATATTACCAATGATGCAGACTTCCTGACCGACTTGCAGAATAAGTTTGATAACCTTGACAAGGGTACCGCCACGGAGATTGTCAACGGACAGACCCTCCTGCGTGAGTGGAAATATACCTCACAGAACAGTGTCAGCTCCTACAGCAACCACCGTCACCTGTCGCATCTGATGGGACTCTATCCCGGTACACAGATTGCCGACGATGCCGATCCCGACATCTATCAGGCAGCCATCAACTCTCTGAATGCCCGTGGCTACGAGGGAACAGGCTGGTCGATGGGTTGGAAGATCAACTGCCACGCCCGCGCCAAGGACGGCGACCGTTGTCAGAGCTTGCTGAAGACCGCCCTCCACATCCAGACCAACACTGGCAACAGCCAGGGTGGTGGTGTCTATGAGAACCTGTGGGATGCCCATACACCCTATCAGATCGACGGTAACTTCGGTGCCACCGCTGGTATGGCCGAGATGCTCCTCCAGAGCCATCAGGACAAGCTGGAGCTGCTGCCCGCCCTGCCCTCTATGTGGAGTGAAGGTAGTGTGACCGGACTGCGTGCCATCGGCAACTTCACCGTTGACCTTGCTTGGAAGAACGGTGTGGCAACAACTGTTTCCATCACGTCAAACAGCGGACAGACAGCTGTCGTGAAGTACAAGAATGTTTCCGACAGATTCGACATCACCTGTGATGGACAAGCCGTTCAGTTCACCAAGATCAATAACAATGAGATTTCCTTCCCCACCGTTGCTGGTAAGACCTATCAGTTGGTTGCTCCAGCTTCCGTTTCCGTTGGTACTCAGGTTTCATCCGAGGAATCTCTTGTTAGTGGCAAGGCATATATCCTAAAGACGGGTGCTGGACGCTACATCACTGACAACGGAACAGACTATGATGTTCCCAATGACGCGAATTCTTCTACTAAGGCCAGTGTTTATTTCCTCATCAAGAATAATGATGGTACTTGGAAAATCAAGAACTATTACACCGGTAAATACTGGGGTGTTCCTGTATATAATACAGCTTTGACATCAGTGGAAGAAGCTTCTGCCGGCGCATGGTCACTGAATTTCAGTGACGGTATTGCCTATCCTTCGGCTCCCGATGCCAATAACACGACTCGAGGTATTGATCGTTCCAGTGGAAAGGTTTGGAGCTGGACAACAGGAAATAATAACAATCATAAAGTCTATATTTATGAAATTCCCGATGCTTCCGTCCTCACCAGACCTGTTGACATCACTTCGGGATGGTATCAAATCAAGTGGGTTGATACCAACGGTGATACTAATACAGACTATACCAGCGATGATTTGTCAGGTAAATATGTGAGAAACTATTCAACGGAAGTAACCGTTGATGCCCAACAGTATCCGTTGTATATTGATAATGCACCAGTGAACAACGATGAGGCTGCCGCATCGCTTGTATATTTTGAAAAGGTTGGTGCAGATGCTAATCGAGGTGTTAATGGCTATCTGCGTAGTGCCAATGGTCATTATGTGACATCAACAGGAGCTGCCAGTGCGTTGGCATCAAGCCAGAACTACATTATCTACCGGAGCTCTGGTACCCCCAACTATTCAACCATTACGTCTGCTTATACGGGCAATCGTAACAGTCTTATCCCGAGAGGTAAGGATGCTACACCCTATATTGGTCAGACAATTCAGAATAAGTTCCCTGTAGCAGAATTCTATGCCATCAATCCTGCCTATTTCGGACTGCAGCCCTGGACGGTTGAGGTAGAAGGTGGTCAGGATACACAGGTTACCTACACGGGAAGCGCGGCTCATGGACTGACAAGCGTTTATCATGGTGGCACCTTCTTCTTCAATTTGGATGTCACACCCGCTGCCAGCGAGTTCTCTACCACGTCTGCCGCAGGTGTGCTGCCCGACATCAAGGTTGATGCCAAGAACCGCGTCATCTCTGTGTCGTTCATCTCTATTAATAAGGTATATACCATTAATAATACCAACAGTGGACGTGGCGCGCTGACCTATGAACCCAGCAAGAGTACCAAGTATGTCTGGAGTAGTGGAAAGTCTGGCGCAACCGCTTTGAATCCATCCGATGTCAACCACCAATGGGTAATCGTCCCCACGGGCACATCTAACCAGTATTACCTTTATAATGTGGGTGCCGACAAGTTTGCCATTCCAACGGGTATTGCACAGAGCAGCCAGAACTCATGGGTGTTCAGTGATAATGCCGTAGCGCTAACACTCAACGCTCAGGATAACGGAACCGTCAAAATCAAGATGGCTACAACTCCTGTCAACGGGACAAACCAGGCATGTATGGGAGTTTCTAATTCCTATACAGGTCCCATCATTAACTGGGATGACGAAGGTAGCGAATTCACCATCACAGCAGTTGATGGCGACCAAAGTGCCGCCGCCAATGCTGCTGTGGCCAGACTGGTGAAGAGCCAGACCGCCCTCACGACCTATCCGCAAACGTCAGGATGGTATGCCATTCAGATCAAGAGCAAGAATGGCGTAGCCAGCTATGCAGGTCGTTACCTGCAGACCGCCTCAAGCCTGTACAACGATCTCTATCCCCTGACCTTCACGGGAGGTGTGGATATACAGCCTGCCATCACCGATCCGAGCTTCCTCACGTATATTGATTGTACCAGCTGGGATGTCAACACCTGGCAGGTGTCAGACGGTCGCTACCTCGTGGACAATGGCTCCAATAAGTTCCCCACACTTTCTGGCACGGCAGGCAATGTGATTTGCGGCTATGATAATGGCAACTACTTCAAGAATAACAACAATTTCTATGCAGACCCGTATAACAGTGGCTCCAACTACTTCATCGGAGAAACGACCTATATGCGTACCGCTTATACCGTCTATCCCGTTGACCTTGCCACAGCAGGCCTGACGGCTTGGAAGGTTTCCATCTCCAATTCTGGCAGTAGCACTCAATTGACCTGCAACCGTGCTGACGTGAAGGGAGCTACCAGCGTTTATAACAACGGATGGTTCTTCTTGCCCGCCGATGTGACCCCCGAAGCTTCCGAGTTCACGATGGAAGGCATGATTGGTGCTCCTGTGTTCGATGCAGAGAACAAGACCATCACGGTGACCTATAATCCGACTCTCTGTATGTTTGACGAGGATATTGAAGTGATTCAGGGTAATGAGACGACGGGTAAGGGCAATACTATGCAGGCCTTGCTGCGTGTGAAGGTCACTCCGTTTGCTTCCTGCACACCTACGACATTCAATGTAAACGTCTCAGGTGCATCACAGCTTGACAAGGTCGCCGTCTATACCACTACCATTGATGAGATACACGCTGTTGGTGCCTATCCTCAAAAGATTGGAGAGGTAGCAGCAGCCGAGGGAACGCTTGCCATTCCTGTCACCATGGATGAGATGGCTGCCAATTCCTCCCTTTACTTCTGGATAACTGCTGATGTGAAGAGCACAGCCACCGAAAACGCAACGGTGGATGCAGCCATCACTTCGATTGCCTATGTCAATAGCAATGGTGGCAATGAGTGCGATATCACAGGAAAAGGCAATCCAGATGGTAGCATGAAGGTGTTCAAGCAGCAAGCGTACCTTTGGACTTCCAGTCATGCTAACACTACTTACTTCCGTATTCCCACAATGCTGAATACAAAAGATGGCGGTATCATCGCTCTCACCGACTACCGCCACGACCACCCATACGATTTGGGTAAGAATGCTAATAATGGGGCAGGACCTCATGTCATCGATGTCGTGGCCCGTAAGAGCAATGACGGAGGACAGACTTGGGAAGAACCCGTCACCATTGCTGCCGGCGATGGCACGAATGCGGCTTCCTATGGTTACGGAGACCCAGCTATCGTAGCAGATGCCGATGGTACGCTCCACTGCTTCATGGCAGCAGGAAACTCGAGCTATGCTAACGGTATGCTCCACATGGGATATACCAAGAGTACTGATAACGGAGCAACATGGTCAACACCTGTCGATATTTATCCCGATATAGACAAGGGAGAACTCACTATTGCTTCTGCATTTACTACGGGTGGTAAGGGTGTCACCTTCTCCAATGGGCGTATGGCCTTTGCCTTCCTTGGCAAGGTGAGCGGAAGCACCAATATCTATCCTCTCTACTCCGACGATAAGGGTACATCCTGGCATGTGTCTCCCAACATAGCCTATAGTGGTGGAGACGAATCGAAGTTTGAGATTATGAATGATAACTCGCTGCTTGTCTCTGTGCGCAAGGGTAGCTACAACGGCACTGCTAACCGTGCTTACAATCGTACCAATGGCGATGCCTCGGGCGAAGGCATCAGCTCATGGGGCACACAGGGTACATGGGACAACACCATGAATGCCAACGGCTGTAATGCCGACATCCTCTATTATAGCCGTCAGACTGAGGACGAAGCGGACATCGTGCTCCATACCCTGACGAAGACCTATAGCACCTATCGCAAAGACTTGCGTCTCTACATGAGTCTGGATCAAGGTAGAAACTGGGTGGAAGTATGTCAGCTGCAGCCAGGCTATGCCGCCTACAGTTCGATGCAGAAGCTTGCCAACGGCGACCTTGCCATCATCTTTGAGGATGGCTCCATCGGTAATAAGGATAAGCAAGACTGCTATGCCATCAACTACATCGTCATCTCGAAGGAGCAGATTGATGCCATGTACGAGAATGCGTATGCTGTCTTCAATGAGGAGAGCTTCTACAACCCGCTGGGCTTCCAGCAGTCAACGACTTATGTCTTCAGTAACGAGGGCAACGGCAAGTATATCAGTCAGCAGGTAGAAGCACAGACAAGCTATGCCAAGGTGACGGAGAACAAGGCCGAGGCTGCCGAGTTCGTACTCATACCAGTGCTTGCTGCAAGAGGCAACTACTATATGTACGACATCAAGAGCGGCAACTATCTCGTGCCCGACAACACCAATATCCATCTGGACACCTCGCATTGGAGCTGGACAACCAATCCCACTGCTGTGAATGTACGCCAGAATGCCTCTCATAACAACAACTACGTGCTGGGTGCGAACTGTGCCGCCAGTGGAACGTGGAGCGACAGAAGCAGCGGTGAGTACTTGGGCAACTTCCAGCAGAGCTCACCGAGTCTCGCGCTCAACCACTGGGTAATCGAACAGGGTGAGGGCGAAGCCATTGTCGAGATGAACAAGATGACCGATGGTATCAAGGATCTCGTAGAGACAGCTTCCCTCATGGGCACGCAGTTGCAATACACCGCTACGGTGGGCAGTGCCGCCCGTGGAACCGTAGTTGTTCCGTTTGAGGCCGATGTCACGGGTGATGTAGAGGCATACACGCTGAGCTATATCTCCGACAACATGGTGAAGGGCACGCCGGTGGAGACCATCGAGGCCAACCAGCCCGTGCTGCTGAAGAACTCCGGTACGCTTGTGCTGACCGCCAAGGAGGGAACCCTTGAGTACAAGGCGGCTCCCGTAGAGGGCATGCTGACAGGTGTTTACGAGACGGTGAAGGCTCCCATCGGCTCTTACGTATTGCAGAAGCAGAACGATCTGGTAGCCTTCTACAAGGTTGCCGATGCTGACCACCAGCCCACGATCAAGCCGTTCCGCGCATATCTGGATGCTCCGAGCACCGCTCGTGTGCTGTCCATCGGATTTGACGATGAGGTGACGGGTATCGGCAGTCTGAGTCCCAACGCTTCGGAGGCCGAGGGTAGCTACTACTCCATCGATGGCCGTAAGCTGACAGGCAAGCCCGTGCAGCGTGGCGTCTATGTTGTGAACGGAAAGAAGGTAGTAATCAAATAAAACCATCAAGATATGAAAAAGAGGAAATATTGCACACCCAGTGTGAAGACCCGGAGTCTGGACGAATCACTCATGCAGGTGGTCTCTCCCGAGACGCCGGTGAGCGAGACACCAGCCAATCCTAATGGTGAGGTACTCTCCAGAGAAAGTGACTCTCATGTCCCAACCCATTCCAGTGTCTGGGATGATTAACTAAGAAACAAGAGCATATTTCGTTATACTCATCTGCATGGGGGAAGTGTCAAGCAACTTGACACTTCCTCTTTTTATATGGTTTTCTTGATGGAAATCATCATATTTCTTGATAAATTTTTTGTTAGTTGTTTTTCTTTTTTTAACTTTGTAGCGTATTATGCATTCATGTGACTAACCGACAACTAATAATCGTCCTTATATGAAACAAAAGTATTTATTTCTCCTTGTGTTCATGCTTTTCTTGTCGAATGGCATTCGGACACCTCAGGTAAAGGCGCAGACCGAGTCTTCACCGACGAATCTTCTTCTTCCTAAACCCCAACAGTTGAGCGAGAATGGAGCATCATTCAGTCTAAACCGTGATGTTCGTCTGACCGACCCCACGGGCTCTGAGTTGCTGGCCTCCCTCTTTACAACAGCGGAGGAAGCCCCAGCTACGGTCACTGTCAACCTGGTCGATGCGGCCACCCTTGGCACCTTCGACTATACGCTGGCAGGTTTCGACAATGAGGGCTACAAGCTCAATGTTGCCGCTGATGCCATCACCATCACGGCTGTTACAAAGACGGGTGTCATCCGTGCGGCGCAGACGCTCAAGCAGTTGGCTGCCGCTGCCGATGGAGCCTATATCCAGGGTGTGGATATCACCGACTACCCAGCTTTCAAACTGCGTGGCTACATGCACGATGTAGGTCGCTCATTCATCAGCTTCGACGAGCTGAAGAAGGAGATAGACCTACTTGCCCGCTTCAAGGTCAATGTCTTCCACTGGCACATGACCGACAACCAGGGCTTCCGTTTCGAGAGCAAGGTGTATCCTCAGCTCAACCAGGCTTCCAATATGACGCGCTTTGCCGGTAGCTACTATACGCAAGAACAATGTACCGAGCTGGAGGCATACGCAGCCGAGCGAGGTATCATCATCATCCCGGAGATCGACATGCCTGGCCATTCCACTGCCTTCACCAATGCCATGGGCTATACGATGAGCAGCGATGCCGGCAAGGTGGCACTGAAGGCTTTGCTTTCTGAGCTGGCCGCCGCCTTCCCCCTTGCTCCCTACATCCACATGGGAGCTGACGAGGCTGGAACTACTGCCGCTTTTGTCAACGAGATGTCGCAGTACATCAAGGAGACATTAGGTCGCAAGTGTATTGTTTGGAACCCCATCAGTGGCGTGAGCATCAGCACCAGCACACTGCCCTATATCGACATGACGGAGATGTGGAGCACCAGTGGCAGAAAGATTAGCGGCGTGCCTAACATAGACTGCCGTTACAACTACATCAACCACTTCGACGTGTTTGCCGACCTCGTGGGCATCTACAAGAGCAATGTCTATTACGCCCAGCAGGGCAGCAGCGAGGTGGCAGGTGCCATCACCGCCATCTGGAACGACCGCAAGACGGCCACGGAAACCGACATCATCAGTCAGAACGGACTCTATGCCCATGCCCTTGCTACGGCAGAACGTGGCTGGATGGGAGGTGGCAACCAGTATATCGAGGTCGGCGGTACCACTCTGCCCAACAATGGCAGCGAGTACGAGGAGTTTGTGGACTGGGAACGTCGTTTCCTCCACTACAAGGACACTTGGCTCAGCGAGGAACCCATCCCCTACGTCAAGCAGACCAACGTGAAGTGGCGCATCACACAGGCCTTCCCCAACGGCGGTACGGCATCCGCGGTATTCCCGCCTGAGACGGCCACCGACGATATCCTGCCCGACCAGTTCACATACGAAGGAAAGACCTATACGACAAGTATGGCCACTGGTGCCGGCATCTACCTGCGCCATGTGTGGGGAACCACCGTTCCCGCCTTCTACACCAGTCCAGTGCTGAACACGACCGCCTACGCATGGACCTACGTCTATTCGCCCACGGAACAGACGGCTGGCGCCCTCATCGAGTTCCAGAACTACAGCCGCTCGGAGAACGACAAGGCACCCGACGCTGGCAACTGGGACCGCAAGGGCTCGCGCATCTGGGTGAACGGCGAGGAGGTACTGCCTCCGACGTGGACCAACAGCGGCAAGAACATCAACAGCGAGGTGGACCTCGGCAACGAGAACTTCCCCGCGCGCGAACCTATATCTATTCATCTGAACGCAGGCTGGAACAAGGTGCTACTCAAGCTGCCCTACGTCAGTGCCAGCAGCATTCGCCTGAACAAGTGGATGTTTACGTTTGTACTTACTGATGCCACGGGACGCAATGCCCTCGATGGTATCGTGTACTCGCCCATACAGAGCTTGGATGAAAACGTGGAAGGCGTGGTGTCCCTGATTGGCGAGGTGAAGCAATATGTCAACGAGAACTGTGGAACGGCCATCGGCTATTATCCCCTGAGCGCGGCTGCCACGCTGATGTCCAAGGTGGAGGAGATTGAGGGAACCCTGCAGGAAAGCATGACCGCCGTAGAGCGTGAGGCACAGGTAACGGCGTTGGAAGCCGCCTTCACGACCTTCAAGAACGGACTTAGCAGTCAAGCTATCAACCAGCCCCTTCCCAGCACGTTGAACGAAAAGCATTACTACACGCTCTGCACCCCCCTGCGCGGCACACGCTATGTCACCGCCACGGGAACGGCGACTGAACTGGCCGGCGCAACAAGCGTGACAGATGCTTCCTATTGGAAGCTCGTGACGCGCACCGATGGTACATTCGACATTGTCAACGCCATCAATGGAAGCTACATTTCTCCCAGCGCGACGAACAACAATGCGCTGATGACGCAGGCGTCACAGCCTTCATCAGGTTGGACCCTGAGCAAGGCGGCTACGGCAGGTTATGTCATCATTTCCTCGGGATCGTGCCAGTTCAACCAGACGAATAATAGTAGTTCCGCGCTTTCCGGAGCCTACAGGGTCTTTAACTGGGGCGGCGGCAATAATACATCAGACACGGGTTGCCAGTATCTGATAGAGGAAGCCGACGTGAACTTCGATGGCAACGACGTTCTGGATGGAGGCTCGACATCGGATGGGACACGGGTTCTTACCGTGGGCAGTCAGGTGACGACCGAAGCGGGCATCACCAGTGGCAAGGTCTATATCCTGAAGACGGGAGCTGACCGCTACATCACTGAAAGCGGAACATATTACAGTGTGCCGAACTCCGCCAACTCCGCCACGGAGGCGAGTGCATACTACCTCATATCGAATGGAGACGGCACATGGAAAATCAAGAACTATTACACGGGAAAGTACTGGGGAATTCCTGTATATAATACAGCTCTCGCACCTGTGGAAGAGGCTTCTGCCGGCGCATGGTCGCTGAACTTCAGTGATGGCATTGCCTATCCCTCTGCGCCCGATGCCAATAGCACGGTGCGCGGTATCGACCGTTCCAGTGGAAAGGTTTGGAGCTATTCAGTAGGAACTAATGACAACCATAAAGTATATATCTACGAGGTACCCCTGTCCACAGCCGCTGCCTTCGATGAGTTTTCCGGCAAGGACATCCGGGTGGGAACAACTCCCGAATCGACTATTTCCACGGGAACCTGGTATGTGATGTCACAGCGTTCACGCACCACCTATGTATATGAGGATGCGTCGAGCCACACCCTGAAGCATACCCAGAGCAAGCCCGGTGGTCTGGCTACTACCAACGCCAACTATCTGGTTCGTCTTATTGCTGGCACTGACGGCAAATACTACCTACAGAACGGACTTGGCAACTATGTGGGGCAGATTACAGCAAGCACCAACGTGCCTACTACGGCTATGAAGGATATGCAGCACACCGTGGCCAAGATCAGTGGTGCCAATGGACACTACTATATACAGTGCGTAGCGAACAATGTCGTCCTTGATGCCAACGACTTCACATATGGCGATCCTTCTACCGTTGTGGGGTGGGGCACAACGCCTCCCACAAGTACCGGCGGCAACAACGACTGGGCGTTCTATCCCATAGAATTGGTTGATTCGTGGGTGCCCACGGTGGCCGAGGTCTATACCATCAACAACACGAAAGCTGAGAACCGTGGTGCCCTGGTATATGACGGCTCATCGAAGAATGTCGGTCTGGTAGCCAGTGCAAGTCTCAATGCCACGAATGCCAACCACCAGTGGGTGCTCTGTCCTACAGACACTGAGAAACAATATTACCTCTACAACGTAGGAGCCGGCAAGTTTGCTATCCCTACCGCCATCGCACAGGGCGCAGGCAATGCTTGGGTGTTCAGCGATGATGCCGTGGCGGTGACCCTTTCCATACAAGGTGACGGAACATACCGGATTAAGATGGCAAAGGATCCCGTCAATGGCACGAATGAAGCCGTGATAGGTGTTAACCAGAATACTACGATCAAAGTTTTCAACTACAATGACGCGGGCAGTGACTTCACCTTTACCAAGGTGGACGGAGCCAATCAGAGTGTCGCAGCCAATGCTGCCGTTGCCAAGTTGGTGAAGAGCCAGACGGCCCTCACCACCTATCCGCAAACGTCAGGATGGTATGCCATCCAGATCAAGAGCAAGACAGGTGCTGCCAGCTATGCCGGACGCTACCTGCAGGCCGCTGCAAGCTTGTACAACGGTTTGTATCCCCTGACCTTCACGGGGGGCGTGGATGTGCAGCCCGCTATCACCGACCCGAGCTTCCTCACGTATATTGACTGTACCAGTTGGGATGTCAACACCTGGCAGTTGCCAGACGGCCGTTACCTCGTGGATAATGGGACCGACAAGTTCCCCACACCCTCCGGAACGGCTGGCAATGTGATTTGCGGCTATGATAACGGCAACTATTTCAAGAACGACCAAAACTACTACGCTGACCCGTACAACAGCGGCTCCAACTACTTTATCGGCGAGACGACCTATATGCGTACAGCCTATACCGTCTATTCCATCGACCCTGCCACGGCAGGCCTGGCGGCTTGGAAGGTTTCCATCTCCAACTCGGGCAGTAGCACGCAGTTGACTTGCAACCGTGCGGACGTGTGCGGACAGAGCTCAGTCTATCATGGCGGTTGGTTCTTCCTGCCCGTTGGTGTTACACCAGAGGCTTCCGACTTCACAATGGAAGGCATGATTGGTGCTCCTGTATTCGATGCGGAGAACAAGACCATCACCGTAGCCTACGATCCCAGTATCAGTTTCTTGCCGAGTGATGTCAACATCGTCCAAGGCCATGAAACGACAGGTAAGGGCAATACCATGCAGGCCCTGCTGCGTGCGAAGGTCACGCCGTTTACTTCCTGCACACCGACCCAGTTCAACGTGACGCTTTCGGGTGCAGAACAGCTCGACAAGGTGGCTATCTATGCAACCACCATCGACGAGATTCAGGCTGAAGGTGCCAATCCCGTGAAGATAGGTGAGGCCGCCGCAGCCAACGGAGCTATAGAAATTGCTGTAGATGCTTCTGAGCATGCAGCGGGAACCACTCTCTACTATTGGATTACCGCCGACGTGAAAGCCGATGCCACAGAGCTGGAGACTGTTGACGCGTCTTTGAACTCCATTGCATACACCAATGCCAATGAAGGTAATACCTGCGACCTTTCCTCGGTCGGCAACCCCGATGGCGTGATGCGCATCTACAAGCAGCAGGCATTCCTGTGGACGGCAAGCCATACCCAAACCAAATACTATCGTATTCCTACCATCCTGACCACGGCCGATGGCGGTATCGTAGCATTAACCGATTTCCGCTACGACAACACTGAGGACCTGGGCAAGCCTGCCTCGGGACACAAGATCGACGTGATGATGCGCAAGAGTATGGACAATGGTGCTACATGGTCGGCTGAGCAGGCTGTGGCTATCGGTGACGGCTCCACAGTAGCAGGCTATGGCTACGGCGACCCGGCTATCGTGCGCACGAACAGCGGCAAGCTCATCTGCCTGATGGCAGCGGGCAAGAACAGCTATCCCAACGGGATGCTTCACATGGCCTACGCGGAAAGTACCGACAATGGCGCTACATGGACTGCCCCCGCTGACATCTTCAATGATATTGACAAGGGCGGAGTGACGTTCCAGTCAGTCTTTACGACCGCTGGTAAGGGTATCACCTTCTCCAACGGACGTGTGGCTTTCGCCATGAACGGAAAGGTGAACGGAACCACCAACGACTATATCCTCTATTCCGACGATGAGGGAGCCTCGTGGAAAATCGTTCCCAGCCCAGCGTTCACGGGAGCCGACGAGTCGAAACTGGAAATCATGAACGACAACTCACTGCTCATCTCCGTGCGTCGTGGTGGCTGGAACTCCATGGCAAACCGTGGCTACAACCGCACGACGGGCGACGCCTCGGGCGATGGCATTAGCTCATGGGGCACACAGAGCACATGGGACAACACCATGAATGCCAACGGCTGTAATGCCGACATCCTCTACTACAGCCGTAGCACCGAGGGCAAGCCCGACATCATGCTTCACACCCTCACCAAGGATTTCAACACCTACCGCAGGGACCTGCGCCTCTACATGAGCATCGACCAGGGTGCAACGTGGACAGAGGTGTATAAGCTGCAGCCAGGCTTTGCCGCTTACAGTTCGATGCAGAAGCTTGCCAATGGCGACCTTGCCATCATCTACGAGGATGGTAGCATCGGCAACAAGGACAAGATGGATTGCTACGCGATGAACTACATTGTCATCTCGAAGGAGCAAATCGCTGTCATGTATGAGAACTGCTGCAACCCGTTAGGCTTCAGTCAGGCCGCTACCTACGTCATCAAGAACGAGGGCAACAGCAAGTACATCAGTAGTACGGCCGAAGCAGGAACAGGCTATGCCAAGGTTGCCGACAGCGAATCCAATGCCGCCGCCTTTGTGATGATTCCTGTATTTGGACAGTCGGGCTACTATTATATGTATGACACCGAGAGCGGCAACTATCTCGTTCCCGACAACACCAATATCCATCTGGATACCTCGCATTGGAGCTGGACAACCAATCCCACTGCTGTGAGGGTGCGCCTGAATGCCTCTCATAACAACAACTACGTGCTGGGTGCGAATTGTGCCGCCAGTGGAACGTGGGGCGACAGAAACAGCGGTGAGTACTTGGGCAACTTCCAGCAGAGCTCACCGAGTCTCGCGCTCAACCACTGGGTAATCGAACAGGGCGAGGGCGAAGCCATTGTCGAGATGAACAAGATGACCGCAGGCGTACAGAGCTTGGTGGAGTCGGCTGCTCTCTTAGGCACACAGCTGCAATACACCGCCACGGTGGATGAAGCCGCACGTGGAACAGTGGTTGTTCCATTCGAGGCCGATGTCGAAGGCGATGTACAGGCATTCACGCTGAGCTATATCTCCAACGGTATGGTGAAGGGTACGCTGGTGGAGACCATCGAGGCCAACCAGCCCGTGATGTTGAAGAACTCGGGCACGCTCGTGCTGACCGCCAAGGCTGGAACCCTTGCCTATGACTCAGCTCCAGCAGAGGGCATGCTGAAGGGTGTCTATGAGACCATGAAGGCTCCTGTAGGCTCTTACGTACTGCAGAATAAGACCGAGGGAGTGGCCTTCTACCGAGTAGCCGACGAAGCTCAGCCCACCATCAGACCGTTCCGTGCTTATCTGGAGGCTCCGGGCAACGCACGTGTATTGTCTATCGACCTGGATGGCGATGTGACAGGCATTAGCAGTGTCGTCCCCAACGTCTCTGCAGAGGACAAGGATTCTTACTACACCGTCGATGGCCGCAAGCTCTCTGGCAAGCCCGTGCAGCGTGGCATCTACGTGGTTAACGGAACTAAGGTTGTAATCAAATAAAAATTTCAAGATATGAAAAAGAGATGTTATTCCACTCCCCGTGTGAAGTTCCTTTTTGTGGACGAAGCACTGATGCAGACAACATCGCCCGACACGGCTGTCACCGAGAAACTGGCGGATCCTGATGGCGAGGTGCTCTCCAGAGAGAGAAGTCCCTATGGTTCTACTGGCTCCAGTATCTGGGACGACTAATCAAGAGAGTATTCAAACAAATACATGATCAAAAAGTTCCCATCTCATCAGAGGAGGGAACTTTTTTTATGAAATCTTTTGACAAAGACCCTCTGGAGAATCGCGTATTTGCGAGCGAAGTGTCTTTCGCCTCCAAATACGCGAGTATTTTGAGGTTTTAGTAAGTTGTTGATTATTAGTTGTTTAACTTGTTGAGCTTTGTTTTGGAGAATTTGGAGATGTCAGTTTTGAAGTGTAACTCTTAGTGTTGCACCCCAAAACTCACTGTTCCGAACCTCTTAACTCAATGTAACGAGGTCCACATTCCATTGAGTTGAGGGTGCAAAAGCATTGCTTTGAGGACCTTGGAAGCCTGTTCCGACACCCTGAAGGCATAAATATGGTTGCACAAAATCGCTTTTCTGTGCAACTTTTCTCTCTAAATTGTGACTTTCAGACGAGCGTTTTTTTGACCATTTTTCTTGACAGAGAGGAGGGAGGAAAGAGGAGGGAGGAAAGAGGAGAGAGGAGAGAGAATACCACTTCAGGGCATCTTACTTGGTACTGAGCGGCGACCCCTCCAGGGTCGTCTTATTTGCGGCACATTCCGCTATCCGGGGGTACTCGCTACGCGCGCACCCTCGGTTAATGAGCGGCGACGCTTTCAGCGTCGTCTTACTCCCCTATTGCGAATGTGGAATGAGGGACGTCACTGACGGTGAAGCCGTCACCTTACAGTAACCGAGGGTGCGAGCGGGAGCGAGTACCCCCGGTTGTCAGTGTGCGTAGAGCATCGACCCTGGAGGGGTCGCCCTTCTTCTCTGAGTGATGGGGATATACAGAGAGACGACTCCACCGTCTTGTGCGGGCATCCTTGAGGGAATACCGAGCGAAGATGGTGAAGCCGTCTCCTAATGACTATCTTGGTCTAAACGAATTTAGGCGGGGAAGACGAAGGTGCGGATGACCCAGTAGCTGGCCATACCGGCCACGTAGCCCACGAAGGCAATCCAGGTGATGCGCTTCAGGTACCAGCCGAAGGTGATCTTCTCTAATCCCATGACCACCACGCCTGCGGCGGAACCGATGATGAGCATAGAGCCTCCCACGCCGGCACAATAAGCCAGCAGCTGCCAGAAGATGCCATCTACCGCCATGTCACCAGTGGGAGCAATCGGGTACATGCCCATGCAACCTGCCACGAGGGGCACGTTGTCAACGATGCTGGAGAGCACGCCGATGATACCCGTCACGAGATAGTGGTTGCCCTGGAACGTTTCATCGAGCGTCTGTCCGAGCATGGCGAGTACACCCACCTCAGCAAGGCAGGATACTGCCATCAGAATGCCTAAGAAGAACATGATGGTGGTGATGTCGATGCGCGACAGCAGGTCGCTCACGCGCTTGGCCATGGGGTCGTCCTCTTCGTAGTGGCGACTGAAAATCTCCGTTGTTGTCCACAGGATGCCCAGAATAAGCAGGATGCCCATGTAGGGAGGCAGGCCGGTCAGGTAGCGGAAGATGGGCACGAACACCAGACCACCCACTCCGAAGAGGAAGATGATGCGGCGCTGTGTGTGCGTATAGTTGCTCACATGTCCCTCGATGACGTTCTGCGAGCGGTCGAACTCACCCTTCAGCATATACTGCATGATGAAGGCGGGCACCGCCATCGACACGAGCGAGGGGATGAAGATTTCGGTGATGACACCCTGTGTGGTAATCATTCCCTTAATCCAGAGCATGATGGTGGTCACGTCGCCGATAGGCGAGAAGGCACCTCCCGCGTTGGCGGAGATAATCACGAGCGAGGCATAGAGCATGCGCTCCTTGTCGTCGCTGATGAGCTTGCGCAACACCATGATCATCACGATGGACGTGGTGAGGTTGTCGAGAATGGCAGAGAGGACAAACGTCATCAGTGCCACGCGCCACAGCAGTTTGCGCTTGTTGCGCGTCTTCAGCATGTCGCGCACGAAGTTGAAGCCTCCGTTGGCATCTACAATCTCCACGATGGTCATGGCACCCATCAGGAAGAACAGCGTCTCGGCCGTCTCGCCAAGGTTGAACTTCAGCACTTCGCCAATCTCCGGCGACGGGCTGAACATATAGACCGTCCAGCAGAGTACGCACATCAGCAGCGCAACGGCTGCCTTGTTCACTTTGGTCAGCGTCTCCAGAGCTATGCATACATAACCGAGGACGAACACTGCCACAATCGTTAATGTTAATGTTGACATAAAGCTTTATAATTATTGTTTCACCTTTTCATCTTTCTCCCTTTTACCTTTTCACCTTTTTACCCTTTTACCTTTTTACCCTTTTACCTTTTTACCCTTGTACCTTTTTACCTTTTTACCTTTTTACCTTTTTTTATTGTAATTGACTGCAAAGTTACTAATTTTATTTCCTTTTTCTGTTAAAAAGCGCAATTTTATAGGCAAAGTTACCTTTATTATGAGAAAAAGTACTACCTTTGCACCCGATAAATTAAAAATTGTAATATCGTGTTTGCAAATGATGCAGTTTCACGATGCTTAAACAGAGTTTATTAACGAGACAATTCACATTAATTATTTAAAAAGTAGAAAAGCTTATGAGAAAATTTACTCTAATGCTGGTTGCTCTCATGGTAGCAACCATGTCTTTTGCACAGAAGGCTTGGGTGCCTCAGATGCATCAGAAGACGTTGACACCTGCCAAAGAGGTGTTTTCCCCTTCCCACAGGAATGTTCAGAAAAAGATTACCAAGACTACCCCTGCCAAGGTAGGTTATGTTTCCAAGAGAAAGGTAGCTTCCGCAGATGAACTGGTAGGCCCTGCTATTATCATGAACGAAACGTGGTATAGTGACCCCGCCGGTGGTGGTAACTCTGTTAATATTAAAAAGAGCGAGGATGAAGACAACGTGATTTTGATTTACAACCTTGTTCCCGATGCAACAGAACCCATTTACGCAGAAGTTGACTTTGAAGAGGGTACCATTAGTATTGAACCGGGACAGGTGCTTTTTACAGACGACCAGTATGGATATGGTGACATCGTGCTCGCAGCTATTGATGAGGGGGCAGATAATATTCAACCTGATTTTGATGCCATGATCGAGGGAACAATCAGTGAGGATGGTGTAATTGTATTTGGAAACTGGGCCGACTTTATCAAAGAAGGACAGTATGCAGGCTATTATTGGGACGATGCCATCTATCAGTCCACCATCTTCCCTGCCAATGGTAAGATGGATTGCAATATTGTAGATGGAACCGAAGCCGACGCTGTTTCCTGGAATGTGGTGATGTTCCAAAGTAATGATACCGTGACCGTTTACAACTTCGGTGATCATGGTCAGCCTGTTGACATCATCCTGACCAAGGAAGGAAAACTGAGCATCCCCTCACAACTGGTTATTGACATCTACCAAAGTGAGGAGGAGACTATCAACGATTATTACACTTACTCTATTGACTGGGCTAAGATGAGCATTAATAGCTATACTATCGAGGGAGAGGCCACAGAGGACGATCTTACTTTTGGTAACTGGGTGATGTACAGTACCAGTGGCTATTTCATGGGCGGCAAGTTGGCTGATGGACATATTTACTACATTGATGGCGAGAAGTTCTCATTTGATTTTGAGGAGCCCGAGCCCGATGTACCCGTTACAGTTCCCGAAAACCTTCAGACTGAAGATTATTTCTTCAAAGCCACAGATGCAACTGATGAAAGTGCAGTAAAAATGCCATTGAAGGTTGGTTTTGATGGTAATGACATTTATGTACAGGGACTTTGCAGCTATCTGCCCGATGCTTGGGTGAAGGGTACCCTTGAGGATGGTATTGCAACATTTGCTACCGGTCAGTACTTCGGAAATTTGCGTAATACATATGATCTTTATTTCATCGGTGTAGATGCATTAACAAACAGCATTTCTGATGTTCAGTTTGAATATGATGAGGAGGCAGGCGTCTTTACGACTAATAACATCGTGTTCATTAGTCTTAAGAAAGAAGAGATTAGTTATGTAGGCTACTATGTTGACGTTACCATTGAGAAAGTGACAGAGTTCCCCGCAACTCCTGTTGATCCTGTGATGAGTGGTTTCGCTCCTTACAATGCAGAAACTGGCTATGGTCAAATAGCCTTCGAGATTCCCCTTGAGAGTGTGAATGGAGAGGATCTGATTGCCGGTAAACTGTATTACCAGCTCTATACCAGAACAACTGAAGGCGTGGAGGCACCCTATGTATTCACCAGCGCGCTCTATAAGAATGTAACGGAAGACATGACTGAGGTTCCCTATGCCTTTGCGGATAATTTAGACTTTGCTGATTATCAAGGACTAAAGTTTGTTTACCTGAACTTCGCGACTGCCGGCTACAAGGCCTTCGGTGTGCAGAGCATCTATAAGGGTGGTGACGAGACTCACAAGAGCAACATCGTTTGGGTAGAGAATACCGAGCTGGGCATCAACGACATTGCTGCCGGAGCTGCTCAGGGTGTTACCTATACCGACCTTGCCGGTCGCGCAGTTGCACAGCCCGCACATGGTCTCTACATCAAGACCGTGAAGATGGCTGATGGCACCAAGAAGAGCGTGAAGGTTCTGGTGAAGTAATCACAGGATACGTTCTACGTCAGCAAGAATCCGTCGGAACGGTTCCGACCTGACGTAGCTGATATTTTTACGAAGCATCGAGGGAATGTCCTCGATGCTTTTTGTATAACAGGACAGTTCGTTGCGGCGCTGTGCCGAGTGAACGCTCTGGCGGGAAATCTCCGACTCGCGCTCCCTGACGAGTATGGAACAAAGCTTCTTCAGCATAGGCACCACAACCTTGTTGAAGAGGTGATGGCCCTGGATGTAGAGATAGGTGGTCTCTGGTGTCACGCCCAGCTTCAGGAGGTCTTCCTTCACCTTCAGATAGCTCTCCTTGGCATCGGGGTGCTCGCGCTGCAACTGGTGAATCTTGTTCCACACCTTGCGCTTCACGTTCTGCAGGATGGTGGGCGCATGCTCGATGGAGAAGTTGCCCGTCTCGATGATGCGCGAGAAGTCGGTGATGCTGAATTCGTTGTAGTTGGGTGTGCGGTAGAACCAGATGCTCCAGACGAAGAGCGGGAAGATGATTTGCGAGAACTCCTTCAGGAACTCGTAGGTGTCGAAGATGGCGTGGTCGTTAAGTGTCACTGCCACGCAGACATCGTGCAGCGAGGGCGCGTAGCACTGCAGGTTCTCAATGGCGTAGGCGTAGGTATGGAGGATGTAGGGATTGTTGATAATCTCCTGCGAGACTGCGGTCTTGCCTTGTATGAGGAAGTCGTAGTCGGCATCCACGCAGGCCAGCATGTTGCGTCCGACCTTGTCGGTGAGCAGTCGCATCATCACGGCTTTCTTGCCGCGGTCGAGCCGCTCCATGCGCGAGGGAAGCATCACTTCGAAGTAGCGGGTTTCGTCTTCAAAACGACTGAACACGGAACGCCAGAAGAATACGTCATCATAGCTTTCCACATAGGCTACGATGCGTCTCCGCGCTGTCTTGGGCTTCATTCGGTTGGCAGCCTCGATGTAGGCGGAGTTCAGGTTGTCATACAAGTGCTTGGCCATACCTATTACCTATTGCATTTTACCTGTTACCTTATCTCAGCTTCTGATGTCTTCGACCGCCGTTACACGGTCCATCCAGCCGTTCATGATGAGGGCCGGTGAGTGGGTGGTCAGGATAATCTGCACGTTGGGGTTCAGGCTCAGGATGAGGTCGATGAGTTCCTCCTGCCAGCTCACATGCAGCGAAGCCTCTGGCTCATCCATGAAGAGAACGTAGTTCTGTTGGTCTTCCACCAGCACGGTGAGCATGATGGCCAGCATCTGCTTCTCGCCGCTGGAGAGCTGGTAGGGCACCAGGGTTTCGCCCATCTGCGTGAAGCGTATCTCGTTCTCGTTGCGGATGATCTTCTTGCCGGTCTCGACAAAGAGCTTGTCGATGATGTCCTGAAAATGACGCTTGGGCTCGCTGATGCGTTGTGCCTGTTCCGCAGCGTCAGGGGCTCCGTTTTGCAGAACCTCGATGATGCGGTTGCCGATGTTCACCTGGTAGTCGAGGTATTTGCGCTGCAGCTGGAACAGCTGCCAGTCGAGTTCGGTGGCAAGCATCAAGTCCATGCGCGCCACGGTCTCCATGTTGAGCAGCGGCGTGTCAAACGAGCGGATGATGTCGTAGCGTATCCACTTGGCATCTTCGGGATATACCTTCAGGCGAACACCCTTGAGCATGTGGCTGGGGAACTCGCCTCCGGCGTTCAGTCCTTTCACCACCTTATTTAATATAGTGCTCTTACCCATTCCGTTCACACCGCTCAGGATGTTCACTTGGCGGTTGAGGTTCCATACGATGTGGTGCTTGCCGCTCCACAGTGAGTCGATCTCTATCTGTTGAATATATTCTGCGTACTTGGGCATAGTCTTCAGGTTTTCATGTTCTTGTTGCAAATATAACAAAAAAGCATCAACAAGCGGCATGAAACCTTTCTTTTTTTTGCTGTCAAGGCAAAAAAACAGCTGTTATCTCTCTTTCCAGAAGGAGGCAGTGAAGAGTACCAATACGGTGAATACCTCCAAACGTCCCATGAGCATCAGTCCGGAAAGCAGCCATTTCAACATGTCGGGCATCATGCTCCACGACATGATCGGCCCGATGTGCAGGCCGAGTGCCGGTCCGGTGTTGCTGGCGCAGCTGATGGCGATGGTTGTGGCATTGATGGTGTCGATGCCGGTAAGGATCATGAAGAAATAGGTCACAGCACAAAGCCCGATGTAAGCCGCAAGGAAGGCCAGCAACGTTACTTGGGAGGAATAGGGAACGGTGGTGTGGTTCACCTTCACGGGGATGACGGCTTTGGGATGGAGTATTCGCTTGATTTCATTGCGCATGATGTTCAGCACCATCACCGCACGGATGCATTTGAATCCACCGCCTGTGGAGCCTGAGCAGGAACCCAGGAACATGCATAAACTGAGGATGACCCAAGTGATGTGATGCCATTGTGCGACGTTGTCGTTGAAGATTCCCGTTGTGGTCATGAACGAGATGACCTGAAACAAGCTCATGCGGATGGCATCCGTCCATTCATAGTTGTTCTGCACAATCAGCGTGCCGCAGATGATGGCTGTTGCCGTCAGAATCATGGCGACATAGAATTTCAGTTCCGTGTTGCTGAAGAACTGGCGGAACTTTCCTTTGAACAGGGTGGAGTAGAGTAGGGTGAAGCTTGTTCCCGAAAGGAACATGAAGACGATAGCCGTATAATCGATATAGGGATTGTGGAAGAAACTGGCGTCGCCGTTGTGTGTGGCGAAACCTCCTGTGCCGGTCGTTGTCATGGCATAGTTCAGACAATCGAAGAATCCCATGCCCGCTTCGTAATAGCAGAAGGCACAGGACACCGTCAGTACCAGATAGACTGTCCACAGCCATTTGGCCGTGGTGCTGAGTCGCGGATGCATCTTGGCTCTCATGGGACCGGTAGCCTCGGCTGCAAACACCTTCACACTACCGCCAACCAACGATGGGATAATGGCAATGGTGAAGAACACGATTCCCAGTCCGCCAATCCATTGTGTCATGGTGCGCCAGAAGAGCAGTCCGTGCGGAAGCCGTTCAACATCGTCGATGACGGTGCAGCCCGTTGTCGTAAAGCCCGATATGGTTTCAAAGTAGGCGTCGGTGAAGCTGGTGATATAGCCGCTGATGATGAAGGGCAGTGACCCGAAGAGGCTGAAGATAATCCACGTCAGTGTCACGAGCAGGTAGGCTTCCCGGCGTCCTAAGGAGTTGTCGGACTTTCGTCCTAAGTATTTGAAGAGTGTTCCTCCGAAAATGGTGACGATGACGGCCATGACGAAGGCCAAGGCATCCGTCTCGCCCAATGCGAGGGCTATGCACATGCAGATGGACATCATGCCTGCCTCTAAGAAGAGCAGCGTGCCAATGACCTTGTTGACTGTACTGAGGTTGATCATATAAACAGACTTTCCACTTTCTTCATGTTGGTATCATGGCAGAACACCATCACGGTGTCGCCGGCCTGGAATTGTGTGTTACCGCTGACAAGCTGTGCCTCGTCGTTGCGTACCATTCCACCGAATGTCATTCCCTTGGGCAGACAGAGATCTTTCACGGGCTTCCGTGTCACCTTCGAGCCTTCCTCGGCAACGAATTCCACGACATCGGCATTGGCCGACATGACGTAGTGGACATTCAGCACGTTGGCATCGAGCATCATCTGATAGATGTGGCTGGCAGCAATGGCTTTCTTGTTGACGATGGTGCCGATGTCCAAGCTCTCTGCCATGCTCACGTAGTCCATGTTCTCCACCATGGCAACCGTCTTCCTCACCCCCATGCGCTTCGCCGTCAGGCAGGCCAGGATGTTGGTCTCGGCATTGCCGGTCAGGGCCACGAATGCTTGTGTATGCTTGATGCCTTCCTCTACCAGGAGTGGGATGTCGCGTCCGTCACCGTTGATGATCAGTGTATTGTAGTCGATGAGCTGGTTGTTCAGCTCGTCACAGCGGTTGGGGTCTATCTCAATAATCTTGGCATTCATGTATTCGGGCATGGTCTTGATGACGCGTGCAGCTGTCTTGCCGCCGCCCATGATCATGACGTTCTTCACGTCGGCATATTTCTCCTTGCCCACCAGCTTGCGGATGTAGGGAATATATTGGCGCGTGGTGGAGAAGTAGGCCTGGTCGTATAGTTGCAGGACATCGTTTCCTCCGGGGATAATCACTTCGTCGCCGCGTTTGATGGCCACCACGTGGTACGGGTCTTCGGGACCGCAAAGATCCTTCAGTGGCTGGTTCAGGATTTCGCAGGTTTCGCGCAGCTTGATGCCCAGCATGACGAGCGCGCCGTCGTGGAAGTCGAGTCGCTGTCGTACCCATGACATCTTCAGACCGCTGATGATGTCGCGTGCAGCCAGCATCTCCGGATAGATGATGGAACTGATGCCGATGTTCTGGAAGAACTCTTCAATCTCCCGGTCGGTATATTCAACGCTGTCAACCTTGGCAACAGTCTTCTTGGCACCGAGGGCCTTGGCCAGGATGCAGCAGTTGATGTTCGTGCTTTGGTCGCGCGCTACGGCTATGAAAAGGTCGGCCTGTGCTGTGCCTGCCTCTTTCAATGCCTTCACACTGGTGGGGTAGGCTTGCATGGTGAGCAGGTCGAAGTCGCTTCCTATGCGTGCCAGTCGCTCTTCATCCTCGTCGATGACGGTGATGTCTTCGTGATTACGCGATAGCAGGCGTGCCAGATGCGTTCCTATGGCGTATGCGCCGGTAATAATAATCTTCATAACTCATTCCTCATTCCACATTCCACATTCCTCATTCCACATTCCTCATTCCACATTCCACGAATCACCTCCACGATTCCCTCAACATCTATGCCGACAAGGTGTTGCAGCTGAGCAACGGTTCCATGTTCCACGAAGTTGTCGGGCAGTCCTAATCTGACGATTTGCGGGTTGTAGCCGTGGTCATTCATCCATTCCAGTACGGCAGATCCCATTCCTCCCGTGCGCACACCGTCTTCGATGGTGATGATGCGCTTGAACTTCCGCGCCACTTCCTCCAGTATGTCCTCGTCTATCGGTTTCAGGAACCGCATGTCGTAATGGGCGATGGAAGGAGACTGGGCGAGAGATGAGGGCTGAGAGGCGAGCGACTGGATAGCTGCCGTCACATTGTTGCCCACGGGACCTATGGAGAGAATGGCGATGTCGGTGCCTTCCTGTAGCCGGCGGCCTGTGCCAACGGCAATCTCCTCTAACGGGCAGCGCCAGTCCTGACAGACACCGCGTCCCCGTGGATAGCGGATGACAAAGGGACCTTTGTCGGGCAGCTGGGCAGTGTACATCAGTCGGCGCAGTTCGCGCTCGTCCATGGGCGAGGCGATGGTCAGATGGGGTATGGGGCGCAAAGCCGCCATGTCGAAAGCTCCGTGGTGGGTAGGTCCGTCTTCGCCTACCAGTCCGGCGCGGTCGAAGCAGAATACCACAGGCAACCGCTGGATGGCCACGTCGTGGATGATGTTGTCGTAGGCCCTTTGTGCAAAGGCGCTATAGATATTACAGAAAGGTTGCAGTCCGTCTTTGGCCATACCTCCGGAGAAGGTCACGGCATGTCCTTCGGCAATGCCCACGTCGAAGGTGCGTTTGGGCATGGCTTTCATCATGATGTTCAGCGAACAACCGGTGGGCATGGCGGGTGTCACTCCGACAATGCGGGGGTTCTGTTGTTCAATTTCGAGCAGGGTCTCTCCAAATACGTCTTGATAGCGCGGCGGCAGATGACTGGTGTCTTCATGCTGCCTCTCTCCCGTTTCTGGATCGAACTTCCCCGGGGCATGCCATACGGTGGCATGTTTCTCAGCCGGTTCGTATCCCTTTCCCTTGGTGGTATGCAGGTGTAGCAGCTTCGGTCCGCTCATGTTTTTCAGCTGTCGCATGATGCGTACCAGTTCTACGACGTTGTGCCCGTCGAAGGGACCGAAGTAGCGGATGTTCATTCCCTCGAAGATGTTCTGCTGGTGCGAGATCACCGACTTCAGCGCATTGTTCAGTCGCAGGATACCCTTCCTGCGGTCATCGTTCATCAAGCCGTGGGCATTCAGCCAGCGTGAGGCTTTGAAGCGCAGCCTGTTGTAAGTCTCGTTGGTATCGAGGTTGAGCAGGTATTTCTCCATTCCTCCCACGGCACGGTCGATGGACATATCGTTGTCGTTGAGCACAATGAGCAGGTTGTTGTCCGAAGATGATACGTTGTTCAACCCCTCGAAGGCCAGTCCACCGCTCATGGCACCATCGCCGATGACGGCAATCACATGATTCTCTTTGGCTGCAACCGCCATTCCCAATGCTGCCGAGATGCTGTTGGAGGCATGTCCGCAGGTGAAGGTGTCGTATTCGCTTTCATCGGGCGAGGGGAAAGGCTTGATACCGCCCATCTTTCGGTTGGTGCAGAAGGAATCTCTGCGTCCTGTCAGAATCTTATGCCCATAGGCTTGATGTCCCACATCCCAGACAATACGGTCCTTGGGTGTGTCGAATACATAGTGCAGGGCAACCGTGATTTCCACGGCACCCAATGAAGAGGCGAAGTGACCGGGGTTTACCGACACCTCTTTGATGATGTCCTCGCGCAACTCTCGGCACACTTCGGGAAGCTCTTCCACTTTCAATTGTCGCAGGTCGGAAGGATATTTGATTTGGCTCAGCAAACTAAATTGTTCATTGTCCATTTGCTCCATATTCATGAATAACGCTGCAAAGTTACGAAAAGTCGAGAGAAAAGCCAAAAAGAAAAGACAAATTTGTGAGAGGGCGGCTTTGAAAAAATAAAGTTAAATAAACCTTTGTTGAGCCTCCTTGCGAAACGTTGTATTTCATTAATTAAGCTTAATGCGGACTGATGTTTCGTTGTCTTTCCACAGAGAATGCGTACTTTTGTCATGGTTTTTCAAACATTTTCCCGTCATGCCCTTATATGACATACTCCTGCTGATGATCTTGAACTGTCTGCCAGCCAGCGGACAGCGCAGGGTGGTTGTGCTTGACGCGCGCAACCATATTCCTGTGGCAGGAGCCAGTATCTGTACGGGTGGTACGGCGGTTCTGACAGACCGCGGGGGCGTGGTGCTGTTACCAGAGATTGGCGATACGATTGCCTTCGTGCATCGTCATTATTTTTCAGAGAGGTTACAGCGTTTTGAATTGCGTGATACCATCTTCTTGGAGCGTAACGAGCAGATGAAAACCATCGAGCTACCCGAGGTGACCATTGAGGAGCTCTCGCCCCAGCAAAAAGCACTCATTGCTTCATGGGCACGAGCCGGCGCCTTGATAGGTGCTGCCGAGGCTCCTAAGGGCCTTGCTAATTTCGATCTCGCACTCATGCTCGACCGCCGTGGACGACGAGACCGCCGCCATTTGGCGAAAGCCAAAGAGGTGCTGAAGAAATGGGACAAAAAGCCCCGTTATCAAGGAGATAGGTAGTCCTAAACGGGGTTGAAGAGAGAGGGTAAAATGCACAAAGGGTATGGAAGTGTGCAAAAAAGGTTCGTTTTTGTGTATTTTGTTTGGCTACGTAGCAAAAAAGAAGTACCTTTGCA
>JAFSWU010000209.1 GCA_017444365.1 Prevotella sp. | reverse complement strand
CTTCAGCGTGTTGTACTCGAGGGTGAAGTTGCGCCACACCGTCCAGTGGTCGCCATTGGCGTTGTCGGCTGTCAGCGTGATGGTGACATCCTTGGGAGCACCTACGATGTTGAAGGCAAGCACGTTGTCGCCGTTGCCGGCATTGAACCACTCGTTGGCCTGGGTGCGGTTGTTCACGACATCGTTGCCAACGGTGACGAGGTTTACGCTTGCAGCTGCACCGCCAGAGACGGAAATAGTGGAGTTGTAGCCAGTGCGGGTGAAGGCCTTAACGGTGAGGAAGTAGGTGCCCTCAGGCAGCTGCGGGATGGTCTGCTCAAACTTGGCACCGCTCATGTTCCAGTACTCGGCAACGTTATTTCCGGGATCGTAAGCGTTGCTCTCATTGCCTGTCCAGTTGTTGAGGTTGGAGGTGGGGCAAGGATTGAGTATAACGGCTGTGATATCGACACCGTCCTGTGAACCGACATTGGCAAGGATGATGGTGCGCAGCTGGGCATAGAAGTCATCGAGGGAAACAAACTGACGGTTCTCATACTTGCTCATAAGAGCGCCAGCACCGGGTACGTTGGTGTAGTTTTCAATCTCAGCGGAGATCTTGACGTATTCAGCTATACTCTGGTTTGCAGCAGCAACAGCAGCCTCAAGGGCGTTCAGGGCTGTGCGGACAGCTGTCTTGCTGGTCTCATCAACAGAAGAGTAGTTGGCAACAGCTTCTGCAAGAGCATTCTTGGCGGAAGCACTCATGACAGCATCGCTCATGTCCTGGGCCTGGGCCAAAGCACTATGGTAGGCAGCGACGAGGGCAGCCTGGTCGAAACCGTAGAAAGTAAGGCGGAAGTTGTCCCAAATACACCATGTGTTAGTGCGGGTGCCACGGACACCGACTGTGAGCTTGCCGTCTTCACCAACGATGACGGTCAGAGGCTCAACTTCATACATGCCATTGGAGAATGAGCCAGAAAGCTGTGTCATGCTCGTAGCTCGGTCGGCTTCAACCATATCGATGAAAGGAGAAGTGACATTGTTGGCATAGACAACAGGATAGTTGGCGCCATCGTAGGCGTTGGTATAGTCGGTGATAGCGGCCTGGGCACGAAGAACGTATGTACCTTCGGGAAGACCGGTCAGCTGCTGGCTCAGAGTGAATGCAGCCTGCCAAGACTCGGCACAGGGGTTGGAAGAGGAGCCACCCTGAGGATTGTAGTTGGACGACTCCATCGTCCAGCTACCCTGGAGGAGCTTGATGTCGAAGTTAGCGTCGAGGATGATGGGGGTTGCATCAACAGGGTTGCTGGTTGAAGCAGAAGGAAGAGCAGCAAGAGCTGCAGTACGGGCTGCAAGAGCCTCGTCACGAAGCTCCTCGTCGGTCTTCAGACGCAGAAGCTTCCACTTACCATAGTCATCAGCTACGGCATCAACCGGGTCAACGATGGTGTTACCGCTGTTGGCAGCCATATACTTGCCTGCACCACCTCCATGGTTGTCGGCAGAGAGAATGGTGTAGATGGGGCCGTTGTCATCACCAACCTGAGTGAATGTCCAGGAAGAATTCTTACCACGAGACTGGTCGGTGTAAATCGTACCACCGCTAAGATGCTCAACACCATAGCCAGAACCATTGACATCAGTGCGAAGCTTGAAGTTATCGCCAACGGCCTCGAGCACTATAGGCATAGCATCTGCCTGATTACCAGAAGAGGTAATGCTGGCCTGGGTCCCCCAGCCATTGCCGCGTGTGAAATACTGGCCACTACCGAGATTGTAGAGGGCATATTTACCCGTTCCCACAGTTGCGGCAGACCAACTCTGTGCTGATACGCTGATGCTACCGACAAATGTCAGTGCCAGCGCAATCATGCTAAGTAAGCCTCTTTTCATAGTTGTAATGTTTTTGAAGAGTTATTAATTTGTTTGGTTATTGAATACTCAACGTAATTATGTTGAAGGCTCCGGCGGACGCGGCCGCCCGCCGAAAGCCTGTTGTTGTCATTGCTGGGTGGCAGGTGCATCCTTGGGCGCTGGGCCGTTGGCATGGTTCACCATATCCTTGGTTACGTCATAGACTATGGAGTCGAGACGCTGCTTGTCCTTCTGGAACTTCTGCGTCAGGGAGTCCTTCTCCTCGTCGCGAACGAGAGGCACGTCATCGCCCGTCCACGTGTTCATGGCGCAAAGCACCCATTTGCCTATATAGTTGATGGGACGGAAATAATAGGTCGCAGTGCCCTCGGGCATGCCGTCCTTGGCCTCACGGAAGATGGCACTCACCTTAACCTCATTAAGATAGCTGTCGAAGAACTTGATGTAATCGATGCGATGTCCGAAGGTCGGGAACACCTCAAAGACTTTACGTACTTGTTCCATCTCCTCATTATCGAGGGCTTGAGGCTCGCCGTAGGCGTCCTCACTGTTTGCTTTATAAAGAGACGATACTGCCAGATCGACCTGACCATTCTCTATCAGGGCAAAAAAGTTGTCTATGACAGCGACAACTTGTATGCTGTCTTCCGACGTTAGACCTTTTTCGTATGCCGTCAGATTGCTGTTGGCATTATTGTCTTGTTGAGCGTGCTTGCAGCCTGCTATAATAAGTGCCGCACAGGTAAACAATAGTAATATGGAGTTCTGGGATTTCATCACTTTATTATTCTATTTTTTTCTTCATCTCCTTTTGTGGAGACTGAATTGAGCTTTTGTGGTAAAAGGGGGCAGGCATTCTCCAATACCTGCCCCCAGTATTAAAGTGTCAGATGACAAGTTTCATTTCTTCTTAATCGGGATTGCCATCAGTCGGTTCGATGGTTGCAACAATGTATGTCCAGAGGTAGCCCCAGCGATACTGCAGACGGACGGGGAACTTCACCCGGAAGGTACCTACGTTAACACGGTTG